>JAGVAB010000031.1 GCA_020060485.1 Anaerolineales bacterium | reverse complement strand
TCACCAGGGTTTATTCACCCCACCCCTCGAACTCCCCTCCCCGCTGCTTGCGTGACGAATCCCAATTCATTCTTCTGCGGGAAGGGGAGCTTTTTGTACGGTGTTGAGCAGCGGCGAAGCCGCTGCTCAACACCGTACGTTCCTTTTCCTCCCCCGGCCTATGAAGTCTGATTTACAAATCCAATCCGTGCCGGGGGAGAAATGGCGGCAGGGGGCAGCCCATTATCATCAGCATTTTGCATCTACTTTGGCCTGGATGACCTTGACCGTTTTGGAAAATCGTAAATGTCAAGCTTTCTTGAGAATGCCATGCCAGGAAAACGCGGCTTTTAAGGGAACACGCACATCCGGAATTCACCGGACAGCAAACCCGCAGGTTTCCTCTCGAGATTGGGGGGTAAATTCACATGCTACACCTGGGACTGATGAACCTTTAAGAAATATCTATTCACCCTCATGGTTTACCAGTGGACCTGTGCGGTCGTAATACAGGTCCATGATGGTTTGCGCCAAGCGGGCAGAATCGTGCCGCCAGGGGTTGTCCTTATCGACCAGATCGGCAGTATACATGGTATACTGCTCTTTCAGATCCTCCTCCGGGGTCACCCACTCCGGCCCTTCTGGTAGATTGACCCCATATTGATCATTGCAGATCACCAGGTCAAACAGGCCGCTGCCGAGGTGTTTTTCAATTGTGCGCACGTGATCACCGCAGTGATAACCATCCGTTTCGCCAATCTGGGTTGCCACATTACAAATATAGAATTTCAAAGCCCGGCTGGCACGCATGGCTTGCGCCAGGTGAGGCACCAGCAGATTAGGCAAGATGGAAGTGTACAGACTGCCAGGGCCAATCAGAATCAAATCAGCCGAAAGCAGAGCCTGGATGGCTGGCGGAAAGGCGGCAGGGCTGCCTGGTTCCAGCCATACACGACGGATCTTGCCGGCCGCTTTAGGGATTTCGCTCTCTCCACGCACCATGACGCCCTTCTTTTGCGAAGGCAGGCTGACATCCGCCACCAGGCGCACGTCGTGCAGTGTGGCAGGAAGAACCCTGCCCTGCACCGCCAAGACCCGTCCGGATTCTGCCACACCCTCTTCGAAACTGCCAGTGATATCAGCCAGGGCTGTGATCAAAAGATTGCCCAGCGAGTGCCCCTCCAAACCTGGCCCATCCGAAAAGCGGTATTGAAATAACTGGGTAAGCAAGGCTTCATCATTGGAAAGAGCAGCCAGGCAGTTGCGGATATCACCGGGCGGCAATACCCCCAAATTGCGCCGCAGCTCACCCGAAGAACCACCGTCATCCGCCACAGTGACGATCGCAGTCAGATTGTGAGTATATGCTTTCAGCCCGCGCAGCAAAGCGGAAAGCCCAGTGCCGCCGCCGATCACCACGATATGCGGCCCGCGTTCCCGCCGCCGGTAGGCTGAGACAGTCTCCAGTAGCGGACTGCCCGGTTTAATAAAAGGTCTGAGTAAAGAGCGATTCAGCCCCCAAATGCCCCACAGCATCAGCAGCGCCCCACTGCCGCCGAAGATCAAAGCGCGCAGTGGGCGAGCCAGAAAACGCAGAGACAATACCGAGAGCAAAGGCAGCCACCGCGGTTCGGCAGCCGTACGATAAATGTCCAGGATCAACACAGCCAGGCCCAGACTGATTAGAACAGTGCCTGCCAGAATGGCAACCAGCCACCGCTTAATACCCATCCCCGGCGCAAGCCATTGGATGCGCCGCTTAAACCACGCCCCCATTTTCTTTATCCAGTCGAGCGGTGTTTTTGCCATTTGCTGATTATGATAGCACGAATTTGATTCGCGTGAACGATTGCAAAGCGATTGCAAAGACATTGAAAGCTGCCTCTTGCCAGGCTTACCTTGGACTTGCATCGTTTTTACACCCGGCCGCTATGCTATAATTATCGGCGAAGATGACAACCCATCTGCCAGCTTTTCTTTAATTTGGTTACACCCAAACCTTGAACCATCCTCTGGTCTGCGCCAGGCCGGAGGGGCCAGCAGAAAGATCGTACTGCCATGCTGCCTGATTTTCGAATTCAGCAAAGAGACCACTTCCTTGAATTGGCACGTGCCCTCACCCAGGAACTGGATGTCGACAAACTGCTGGAACGTACCCTGAAAAGTTCAATGGAAATGCTGGCAGGCCATGCCGGTTTGATCGCCTTGCGCTCCGAAACCGGCGAGTGGCGCATTCGCGTTTCTCACGGCCTTCCAGAAGCTTTCCTCAAATTCATTGAACCCTATCTGGCAGAAATCCCACCTGCACCGGAAGACCCGGAAAACCTGGAACTGCCTGGCATCAACCATCTTCTCAAGGAATTGACCCGCACCGCCAGCCTTGGCCTCCTGACCAGCGTCGGTCTGCCATTGATCGCCCGCCAGACCGTGGTGGGAGTGATTTTCATCTTCCGCAATTACCTGGCCTTGTTCTCAGCCACAGACCGCAAGCTGCTTTCCGGATTTGCCAACCAGGCGGCCATCGCCGTCCAGAATGCCCAGCTCTTCACCGCTGTCAGCCGCGAAAAACAGCGCATGGACGCCCTGTTGGATTCAGCCGCCGACGGCATTCTTATTCTGGCCCCTGACCACACCATCCAGAAATGCAACCCGGCCCTGGCCCGCATTCTGAACATTGATTCAGGGAAAGTGGAAGGAAAAAACCACGAAGAGATCATCCGCTGGGCAAAACCACCTTATGGACTGACCCTGGAACAAGCAGAGGCTGACGGTTGGCCGCTGACTGCCAATGCACAGCTGTACATTGAAGGCGACCTTCAACGCACCAGCGACCTGCCTGCCTTGCCTGTGGGCATCACCTATGCCCCTCTATTGGTGCAGGATGGCATTCTGGTCAACATCATCGCCACCATGCGCGATATCACCCGCTTCCGTCAGTCCGAAGAAATGAAGAGCACGTTCATTTCGATCATTAGCCATGAGCTTAAAACACCAGTGGCATTGATCAAAGGCTACGTGGGTACCCTGCGCCGCGAAGACGCCGACTGGGACCGGGAAGTAGTTCAAGATGCCTTAACAGTGATCGAAGACGAAGCTGATCATTTAACAGAAATGATCGAAAACCTGCTGGATGCTTCGCGGCTGCAAGCCGGCGGGCTGCCCCTGAAACGCTCGGATATTCACATGCCCGATATAATCCGCCAGATCGCCAAACGGTTCAAAACACAGACGACGCGTCACTCCATTGAAGTCGACCTTCCACAAGACTTCCCTGTTATTCTGGCCGATGAAAAACGGTTGCAGCAAATCATTAGCAACCTCATCTCGAATGCCATCAAATACGCTCCTCAGGGTGAGATTTTGATCCGCGGCCAGGTGCAACCCAACGATGTCATCATTTGTGTCAGTGACCAGGGTCCCGGAATTGCTTCGGAAGATATTCCCCATATTTTCGACCGCTTCTACCGCGCCCCCGACATGGCCAAACACACCAAAGGCGCAGGATTGGGCCTCTACCTCACCCGGGCCATTGTTGAAGCACATGGCGGTCGCATCTGGGTGGATACGCAAGAACACGGGGCTCGCATCTGCTTTTCCCTGCCGCGTTAGATCTGATTGGGTTTCTGGAATTTGCTGTTGAAGAGGAGTTTGGCCGGGCGTTCCTGGCGATCTGTGCCAAAAGCACGCCCACCCCTTGTATCACGTTAATTCCTAACGAACCATTGGCAATCGCATTAGAAATAGTGGCCAACGATAAGAGCGAAAATTTCAGGTGTTCCGCTCTTTTTTTGCCACCACAATCACGACGCGACGTGCAAAAAAACTGAATAGGGGGTGTGGTAAGTGTTGAACGCTCAAATGCGATGACGAACCATTTGATTTGCAACGTGTTGGAAATTTCAGGTGGTATAATCCCCTTCATCTAACCTGTCATCCCAATGCTTCAATCTGTTACGGGATGCGATTATTTTAACTATTGAAATGAGAGATTTCTATGCCAAGAACCACTGTCAACTGTCCACGCTGCCGCCAGCCCATTGCCGCAGATATCCAACAGCTGTTTGATGTCAGCCAGGATCCCCAGGCCAAAGGCCGCCTGTTAAGCGGGATGGTCAATGTCGCCTTATGCTCAACCTGCGGTTATGAAGGTCCACTGAGCACCCCATTGGTTTACCACGATCCTGACAAGGAATTGCTTTTAACCTATTTTCCGCCCGAATTGGGTTTGACGGTCAATGAACAGGAACGGATCATCGGGCCTCTGATCAAGAAGGTGAGCGATTCGCTGCCCCTTGAAAAACGCAAGGCTTACCTGTTGCGCCCGCAATCCATGTTCACTTTTGATACCTTGCTTGAGAAGATCCTTGCCGAAGATGGCATTACCAAAGAAATGATCGAGCAGCAACGCAGCCAGCTCAAATTGATGGAACGACTGTTGACCACTGCCGACAAAGCCGCCCGGGCCGAGATCATTCACCAGGAAGAAGCCCTGATCGACGAACGCTTCTTTGGCTTGCTTGCCCAGCTGGCCCAGGCCAGTATGAGCCAGGGCGACCAGAACGCCATGCAGCAATTTGGTGAGCTGCAAAACGAGCTGCTCACCCTGACCAGTACAGGCAAGAAGATTAAGACCCAATCCGATGAAACCCAGGCAGCCATCAAAGCCCTGCAGGAAGCAGGCAAGGCTGGCCTCACTCGCGAGAAGCTGCTGGATTTGATCGTGGAAGCCAAGTCAGATGCCCGGCTGAACGCCTATGTCAGCATGGTACATTCCGGACTGGATTATGAGTTCTTTGCCCTGCTGACCTCCCGCATTGAACAAGCCAAAGATGATGAAAAAACCAGGCTGGAAACACTGCGTGAACGACTGCTCGAAATGAAAGACAAGATTGACCAGATGCTCACCCAGCAATTGGAACAAGCCCGACAGGTTCTTGAGGCTGTTGCCTCTGCAGCCAACGTGGAAGAAGCCATCATGCAAAATGCACCCCGCATCAATGAATTCTTCATGGAAGCTCTGCACATCGAACTTGAAAAAGCCCGAAAACAAAGCAATCTGGAACGCAGCAGCAAGCTCAATCAGATCGCCGAGATCATGGAAAAACTGAGCACCCCGCCTGAAACCGAATTGATCGAAATGTTGCTGAGTGTGAAAAGCGAAGAAGAACGCCTCAAAGTCCTTGAACAAAACCCGGACATGGTAACCCCGGAACTGGTGGAATTGATGGGAGCACTTGCAGCTCAAAGCGAAGCAGACGAATCTCAACCGGCAGAGATCAAACTGCAAGTCCAGGAAACCTTCAGCACCGTCTTGCGTTATGCCATGAAAAACAAGATCACCAATTAATCCTGCCCGCATCACGAGCGAGGAGATGCAAACCTGCCGTCCGGTTTTCCGGACGGCAGGTTTCTTAATAATTGTTAAGATTGACGATAACTTTATGAATTCAGGGTGTTGTCCAGGCGCAGCCCATGACCACGCACAGTAACGATATAGTCATGTTCCGGGTCAATCATGGCCAGACGTTCCCGCAGGCGGCGCACCAGCGCATCCAGGGCTTGCTCCGAAACACCCATCGCCTCCACTGAACCCCACACTGCCATGATCAGGTCACCGCGCGATACAACTTTGCCTTGCTGATCATAAAGAGCCTTGATCAATTTGAACTGCGGTGCAGACAGCGGGGGCACAAGCTCGCGCTGCCCGATCCATACCCGCCGGGAACGATAATCCAGGAACAACCTCCCGGTGGCAGGTAAAGCCTCTTTTGAACGCTCATCCACCGGCAAAGTGGCATCCGAGCTGAGAAAAACAAAATGCTGAACGATCGCCACCTGCACTACGTCGCTGTCCAACAACAGAACCGGCTCTACCACCCGTTCGCCATTGCGATAAGTGCCATTTTTGCTGGCCAGATCCTCCAGCAAAACACCCTTTTCCTGTTGGGTCAAGCGTACATGGAATCGGGAAATGGAACGATCCGGGATCATAATATCACATGTAGCGTCCCGCCCGATCATCAAAGTATTTTCAATCGTCCAGCGCTGTCCATTTAAAGGGCCGGTTTGCGCCACCAAAACTGGAGTTTCCGCCGCCTTCGATTCCATTCCTCGCCTCCACCTAAACCAACATTTTCAAGGTTTCTGGGATTTGCCGTGAAAAAGGAGTTTGGTGGGGGTGTTTTTTGCGCTTCGC
>JAGVAB010000052.1 GCA_020060485.1 Anaerolineales bacterium | reverse complement strand
TATGAAGTCTGATCTACAAATCCAATCCGCGCCGGGGGAGAAATGGTGGCAGAGGGCAGCCCATGATCATCAGAATTTGGCATCTACTTTAGTCTGGATGACCTTCACAGTCTTGGAAAATCGTAAATGTCAAGCTTTCTTGAGAATGTCATGGCAGAGCTTTCAGGGCATTTCTGGGGATGACAGCTTCGGCTTTTGGGATTATCACGAACATGAACCCGTGGGGATTAGCATCCCCTCACGCATGATTGGAAAGATGGGTTTTGATGAATATACTGGCTGTGAAAACTGATCAAGAAGATGGTTACCCGCCCGGTCATGCTGAATTGGGCGGGGTGATTATTGAGAGAACCGGTCACTGAGCTTGTCGAAGTGACCGGTTTAATGGGTGTGTCGGGTGGTTCTATTCGATCTTGAAGCTCATTTCAGCGTACATGGTCAGTCTCAATTGTCCGGCGGATACCGGCACATCACCGGCAGCCCGCATACCACCAATGCCTTTATCCATGTACATTGGCTGGGCATTGTCGGAGCCGTGGACGCTCAGGCTCTGCAAGTCACCAAGCTTGACTCCGGCCGCCTGGGCCATTTCTGCGGCCAGTTCATTGCCGTTCACAATGGCCTGCTTGCGGGCCTCGGCCAGCGCTTCCGATTTGTCCTGCACATCAAACTCGATGCTGTGGATACTGTTGGCGCCGCTGCGCACCACGCTGTCCAGAAGCTGTCCCAGTTTGTCCAGTTCACGCACGGTAACGAAAACGGTGTTGTCCACTGCATATTTGGTGGGCGGGGGTTCCGTTGCGTCCGGGCTGGGGCCGAAGGGGCCATAATCCTGGTAGGGGTAAATGTTGAAGGCGCTGGTCTGGATGTCCTCCTTGGCAACGCCAAGATCCTGCAAGGTGCTGGAAATAGCCTGTGACTGGGTGTTGTTCTGATTCAGCGCATCCGCCACATTGGTTGATTCGGTATGCACGCCAATATAAACGTAGGCAACGTCCGGTGTCAGAAAGATGTCGCTCCTGCCGGATACGCTGATCGAGGGCGGGAAGGATCCATTGGTTTGGGCAGCCGGGAGTGTGCCGCAGGCGGTCAAGACCATCCCTGCCAGCAATACGCCAGTCAAAACTTTAAACAATTTGGTATTCATGCGATTGTTCTCCTTACTTGTATTTTGTGCGGCAGAAATTGCCGCTGAATTTGTGCTTTCACATCATAGACGTCTTTTGATTTGAAAAAGTTCCCTGGATATGGCAAAGCAAGACTTTGTTTAAAGAGATCCCGAAATCCGGTTGGAATTCATATGCGCTGGCGGCGTGTTTTCTGCCCTTGCATGTGTTACAATTAAATTGATCCTCTGGCCGGTTGCCCCCCTCAATCGGTTGGGGGATCATCTTGATTAATGGGAAACGCCCCCGTTTTTTTGCGAGGGCGTTTGTATGTTAATGGGTCGTGACCCGCAAACTGCCAATGGGCAGATTGACATCCACTTGCATGCACCCGCCAGCCTGGCTTGCTCCTGGTGAGAGGATCAACTCATCCTGTCGGGTGAAGCCATCCGGCAGGTGAATACCCGTCAGGGCGGTATCGGCGTAAATGCACACGTCTGCATTCTCTGGCATCGAGACCTCCAATTCGCCGAAGATCACTTCGGCGTTTCCATCAAAGGAGCCTTCCATTGGCAGCAGGAGGGTTGTCTTGCCGAAGATGGTTTTGATGTCGAATGAGCTTATGTCAAGCTGTTTCAGATCGACATGTTGTTCACCGGCGATCAAATGGCTCTTCAACCGCAGAGGAACATCTTCGTTGAAATACAGTTCCCAGACCGTTCTGTCCGAGGGAGCCTGAAAAGCGGGATAGATCACGAACAGGCCCTTGTTATCCAGATCGAAGAATCCCTTGCCGTCCCGCACCACATAGGATTCGGAGATCTCTTCGTTGCCGCTGAGGGTGATGATAGCTTCGAGTGCATTGCCGGATTCGGCCCCGCCGCTGATGCGCACTTCTCCAGCGGCTGCCGAGATGTTGGCATCCAGGCTGTTGGCGCCCTGCAATTGCCATTGCATATTTTGCGATTGGGCAGGCGCAGACGGGGTCATTCCCAGGGAAAGCCAGACAATGCCGGCGATGATGACCAGCCCCAGCACAAGGCCGAGTACCGCCGACCAGATCGAGTGGCGGCCAATGATAAGGTCCAGGCCGATGGCGATCAACAGCACCGGCCACCAGCGTAGCAACATCGTCCAACTGACGTTGGGCAGCATGCCCAGGTTGCTGAGCAGCAGGAAGACGCCCAGCCCGCCCCAGATGACAGCGCCCACATACCCGTCACCGCGATAGATGGAATCCAGGGCGCTGGTGATGAATAGCACCGGCCACCAGCGCAGGATGGTGCTCCAGGCAGAGCCAGGCAGGACGTTGACAGTGTGCAGCAGCAGGATCACGCCCAGCGCAACCAGCAGCAGGGGGAAGAAAATGCTGGGGCGTGTGCGATGAGACGAAGAATGTTTGTGTGTAACCCGGTCTTCCATTTTTACTTCTCCTTAAAGGCGCGCACCAGCAGGATAACTCCGGCGGCGACCAGTAACAATGCCCAGAAAACACTACGGTTGATCCAGGCAAACCAGCGCAGGTCAAACTGGCGCACAATCCTCTCAAAGAGGAAGAACAACCCGGCCAGCACCAGCCCGATGCCCAGATATTTGGCGGCTTGCGGATTGGGTTGGCTGACCGCCTGGCTGAATTCCGTGCCCATTTGGCGGGCGCGGTCGCCCACCTGGTCGAATTCAAATTTCTCATCCCGGGCAGCCCGTTCTTCGGAAGGCATGATGATCCACAGAATCAGGTATGCCATGAAGCCTACCCCGTCCAGCACAACCAGCAGCACAAAGAACAGACGCACAAAAACAGGATCAATGTTGAGATAGTTGCCCAGTCCGGCGCAAACACCGCCCAGGATCTTGTCTGTCTGACTGCGATAAAGTTTTGATTTCATGATTATCCTCCGCCTGATCATTCATCTTTTTTCTGAAAGAAAGTGCGTCCGACCATGAACAAACCTGCCAGGATCAGGCCCACCGGCCACAGATAGCGCAGCAGGTTTTCGGCAGACAGGGCAATCACAGAAGCCAGGGCGAACAAAGCTGCCGCCGGGATCCACGGCCATTTCATGCGGACATTTCCGGTGGGCAGGACGGCCAGCAGGGCAAAAGTCAACGACAGGCCCAGAAAGAACAATACTCCGCCGTATTCAGACAAGACACCCTCAGATCCGGCGATGATGGCCAGGGTGGCCAGGACGCCACCGGGGATAATGCCCCACCAGTGTTCGTGGTTAAGTACATAGATGATCCAGAAGGCTGCACTGATGCTGCCCAGAAAGACAAAGCCGGACAGATTGCCGAGCCCGGGGAAGGCGCTCACGGCGATGGTCAAACCCAGGCCCAGCAGCACCATGCCAGGGATGGCTGCCCACCAGTTTGCCTGGCGGTCCATCAGCAGGGCATACAGAAAGGTAGCCCCGCCCAGGGCAAAGATGCCAGCCATGGCCCAGTCCCAGAGGTTCTTTATACCCGGGATGATGCCAAATGTATCCAGCAGGGTTAGCCCGCCCAACAGCAGCAGGCCGATTCCCAGGATCAATTTCCAGTTGAATGATTTCATTTTTTTTGTCCTTGTGGTTCAAAATATGTTACCGAAACAGTTCACCAAACGATTTGTTCGGGTTATTGGATGCTGATTGATCCCAGGCCGCTCTCCACATTGATCTCTGCCTGATGAAGGCTGCTTTCATACCCGGGGCTCTGGTAGACCTTGTGCCCCGGTTCACTCTCGGCAGACATGGGGAAGCGCACCTGGTCAACATCAATGCCCATCAGGCCGCTGCTGATGCGAATGCGGGCGGCCACACCCTCTGGAACACGAATGTTGACAGCCGCCGCGCCAGAATTGATGCTGACTTTGATGTGGCTGACTGCGGCCGGCAGGG
Source organism: Anaerolineales bacterium (assembly GCA_020060485.1). The sequence continues at coordinate 22,596 of JAGVAB010000052.1, read as the reverse complement.
TGATGGCAGTGTCGCTGGCGCCTGTCTCCAGCTTCAGATCGCTCACGTTCAGATCTTGCAGATTGAGCGATGATTTATCGGCGCCAGTTTTGAAGTGCAGTTTCAAAGGCAGTTGCGGCGAAAGGGATACGTCCCAGTTGAAGCCCTCGGTGTGGGGGAACATGCCAAAGGGGATGAAATCCAGCGGAGGGCGCAGTTTCAATCTGCTCAGTCCATTCCGGCTGGAGAACTCGGGTTCCAGGCCGCCAGTGAATAAGCCATCCAACAGCAGATCGCGGTTTTCAGCGCTCAAAGCAGATACAATCAGTTCGCCGGCTCCGTGGTTGAACTCGATCTCGGCGGTTTGTGCACCTTCGAGCGGCAGGGAGAAAGTTTCCGCCTTGAGGTGCTTCTTGAAAAGCGTGCTGCCCAGCAGGAACCACAAGCCCAACACGATGAGCATCACCGGCCAGAAGATCTGCCAGATGCTAAAGGGCAGAAACCCCATTGTGTTTAACAGCAGCAGGACACCGATGACAAGGATGATGACACCCCAAAAAATCTTGCGGGTTTTCATAAGATTGGATTTCCTTTCGTTTTTGGAAGATCAGTTTTTTCGAAAAGCCTTGAAGATCAGCGCCACACCGGCCGCGATCAGCAATAAAGGCCAGTATTGTTGCAGTTGCAAGCTAAGGTTCAGCAGAGGGCTGAACAGGGCATACAACACGGCGCTCAGCAGAATCAGCCACAGGCCGCGTTCAACGTGCCGTTCACTGTGGTGGCCGGTCAGCGCAGCCAGCAGATGCCCTACACCGGCAAAGCCGGGCATGAGCAGCCAGTTGTGCCAGCCGCTCCAGACCTGGCTGGATTCCTGAAGATAGAGCACGCCGCCCACACCCAGGATGACGCAAGCAGTTACCAGTCCGTCCCCATCCTTGTCCACCAGATTCTTGATCAGCAGGAAAAGGCCAAAAGCCACGATGATCAGCGGCCAGGTGAACATCCCCTGCAAGGAGGACTTCAATCCGGGGAAAAACTGGTAGGCGGTGAACAGTGCGCCGAGAACGATCAGGAACAGACCAATGATGATGTTTTTTTTCATGATGAACCTCAATTTCCAAAATATGTGTTAAGACTGCTTCGAATGGCAGACCGGGCATTAATAATAAGATAAATAAGGTATAATTTATTAAATAGCTGGCAAATTACTGCTCTCGAATGTCCTTTTGCATTAACCTATACGGTTTTTGGGCATTCGGAGTCGCGTAATTTCATTATATAACTTCCTGTTCGGTTTGTCGTCTGGACAATCGGACACTGTTCTTAAGGACAAGATCATGAAAATTGCTCAGGATGTAAGTGTATTGATTGGCAATACGCCGCTGGTGCGTTTGAACCGCATTGCCGGCAGCAGCCAGGCAACGGTGCTTGCCAAGCTGGAATACGCCAACCCAGGTCACAGTGTGAAGGACAGGATCGCCCTGTCCATGATTCAGGCTGCGGAAGAAGCCGGCTTGTTGCGGGAGGGGTCGGTCATCGTTGAGCCGACCAGTGGCAACACTGGTATTGGTCTGGCGATGGTGGCGGCAGCCAGAGGTTACAAGTGTATCATTATCATGCCAGATACCTTGAGCCGCGAACGGCGTATTTTGATTCGCGCCTATGGCGCAGAATTGATCCTTACCCCCGGCAGCGAAGGCATGCCGGGCGCCATCCGCAAGGCGGAAGAATTGCTGGCCAGCGGGCCGCAGTATTTCATGCCCAATCAATTTGCCAACCTGGCTAACCCGGCCATGCACCGCCGTACCACCGCCGAAGAAATCTGGCGGGACACGGATGGCAAGGTTGATATTTTTGTAGCTGGTGTGGGAACTGGCGGTACGATCACTGGCACCGGCGAGCGCCTGAAACAGCTTAACCCGGCCATGCGCGTGGTGGCTGTGGAACCGGACGCCTCGCCTGTGCTTTCCGGCGGCGAGAAGGGCAAACACGGCATTCAGGGAATTGGCGCCGGATTTGTGCCGGCGGTGTTGAACACAGAAATTTATGATGAGATTATCCGGGTCAAGGATGAGGATGCTTTTCATACCGCACGCCAGATGCCAGTGCAGGAGGGTCTGCTGGTGGGCATTTCTTCCGGGGCAGCCGTGTGGGCCGCACTGCAATTAGCCCACAGGCCAGAAAATGCCGGTAAAATGATTGTGGTGGTTATTCCTTCGTACGGCGAGCGATATTTGAGCACCGCCCTGTACGAAGATCTGGCAAGTGAATGAGGACTTTATGCTGGGACGGATGATACAAGGCGTGCGTCAGGACCTTTCGGCTGTATTCGAACGCGACCCCGCGGCACGAAGCACTTTTGAAGTTTTGCTGACCTATCCGGGTTTGCATGCCATCTGGAGTTACCGCGTGGCGCATTGGTTGTGGTCTCATCGTCTTAAATTATTGGGACGCTGGTTGTCAACCCTGACGCGCTTCTTCACTGGCATCGAGATCCACCCTGGGGCCAGGATCAGTTCAGGTTTCTTCATTGACCATGGCATGGGTGTGGTGATTGGTGAAACAGCCGAAGTAGGCGATAACGTAACCCTGTATCACGGGGTGACCCTGGGCGGGGTGAGCATTGAAAAAGGCAAACGGCACCCCACCATTGGCAACAATGTGGTGATCGGGGCCGGGGCCAAGATTCTCGGTGCGATCACCATTGGCGACTGTACCCGTATAGGCGCCAACGCTGTAGTAGTGAAGGATGTGCCTCCCAATGCGGTGGTGGTAGGTGTGCCTGGCCGGGTACGGCAGCGAAAGCAGCCAACCGATACCAGCCCCGACCTGCACCATGACTTTTTGCCGGATTCTGTTGGGCAGGCGGTGAGCGGGCTTTCCCATCGTTTGGAATATCTGGAAGAAAAAATTGCCGCCCTCACCGGGGAAATCTATGAACCTTCGCAAATCTCTTTCGATATCCAGGCGCTCTGGCCGGATCAAAACCCGGACGGGGACTGTATGGATGAGGAAAAATAGGCGTTTTGTCAGGCTGTATGACAATCACTGCCCTGCGATTTAATCGCAGGGCAGTGTTCATGATCTTTGCGATGAGCGTTTGCTTATTCTATTTTTTTCAGCGCGGCTTCGGCTGCCTGGCGTACACTGGCCTGAAAATCGTACAACGCCAGAGATTGCAGGGTGTCAATGGCTTCCACGGCGCGCATGTCCCCCAGGGCAGTGGCCACTGCCGCCCGCACGGGGGCATCGTTGTCATTCAAGGCAGCGATCAAATCTGGCACGGCCAGGCGGGCTTGCAGACGTCCCAGGGCAATGGCCGCCTGGCGGCGGACTTCATCGTCAAAGTGGCGCAAGGCTTCGATCAGGGTCGGCGCGGCCGCGGGATCGCCGATCCTGCCCAGGGCGTAGGCGGCAGCGGTGGCATTCAAGTCCTGTGCCTCACTGAGCATGGCGCGCAGCGGGCCGACAGCCGGTTTGCCGATGCGGATCAAGGCTTCTGTGGCGCAGCGGATCTCCGGTTTGAGAAAACTTTTGGCCATTACGGTCGCCAGGGCCTGGGTGGTGCGCGGGTCACGGATCTTGCCCAGGGCGGTGATGACCACTTCACGCACGTCCTGGTTGGCTTTTAGAAGCGGCACCAGTTGTTTGGTGGCAGCCTCGAACAGGATGGGATTGCGCACTCTGTCCGCAATTTCACCCAGGGCTTCGGCTGCCGCCTGATGGATGTTGTGTTTGTGTTCCAGCAAAGCCTGCGTTAGGGGGGTGATCGATTCGGCGCCGCCGACCTTGCCCAGGCTGGCAGCGGCAAAATAGCGCACTGAGCCATTCGGGTCAGTTTGCAGGGTGTTGATCAGGGCCTGGATGGCGTCGCTATTGCTTAAGCGGCCCAGGGCTACCACAACATTGAGGCGGGTATCGCTGTCCGGGTGATGCAAAGCCTTGATCAGCCCTTTGATGTCACGCAGATTTTCGAGTTCGTTGATCTCATCGGTGGTGTAGGACTTTTGAAAAAGCGGCATGAAATGCCCTCCTTGTTTTTGCCGGTGTCTGCCCTGGCCAATGAAAAATAGTCTATGGCTTACGGTTCTTAAACAACCCGCTCAGTACCACTGCCAGCAGGCCAATGCCGCAGATGCTGATCAGGATGATAGCGGTGGTTTGGCGGCTTTCTCCTTGCAGAAAGGCGGTATTTGGCAGCAGCGGTTTGGGCGTGGGGGTGTGGGTGGGGGTGATGGTATTGGTGGCCCGGGTGGCGCGCGGGGTGAAGGTTGGCCGCAGGGTGCGCGTGGGCGGGAAGGGGGTGTTGGTGATGGTCGGCGTGGTGGTTGGTGTATAAGAAGCCTGTACCAGGATCTTCTGGTTTTCGTAGATCACCGGGTTGCTGGGTGACAGGCGGTTGAGTGTGACCAGTTCAACAATGGTGAGACCATATGAAATGGCAATATCCCACAGGGTCTGGCCGCGGCTGGCAGTGTGATAGATGGTACCATCTGCCTGGGGGGTGACGGTCAGGATGGGCTCGACGGTGAGGGTGCCTCTGCCCGTGGTAGTTGTGCCTCCACTTTGGGTGGCAGCCGGCGGGGCAATGAAAGAGGTCTGTGTGGTATCTGTCCTGCGGCGTATGACCAGGGTATAGTAGACAGTTCCGTTGCTGTCGGTTGCCATACCGGCGCCCACGAAGGCACTGGAAAACCCCAGCAGGGTATCCTTGTGCAGTTGATCATCCAGCCAGGAAGCCATGGCTCGCGAGATTGGTCCATAGGCGATGTTTTCCGCAGTGACCCCGGCTGATGCTGCACCGGAGCCGTCTGGCCGGGTGTGGGTCAGGGTTTTGATCGAAGCCTGATATTCGCTCTGGGCCTGGGCAATGGACATCAAACTGCCATCGATCTCGTAAGCGGTCATGTTATAGGAAGCCCGCAGGCTGTTGACTGCCCCGATCAGATCATAGGCGCTTTCATACAACGGGGCGGCCTGAACAACAGGCACAACCTGGGCGCACAGGATGAACACGAAAACTGCCAGGGTAATGGTTCGGATGATTTTGGTATACATTGTGTCTATTATAACGCGAAGTTAAGGCTCGAAAACAAACACCCCTTTCACGGCAAATCCCGAAAGCCTAAATCAAACCGCATACCGGGCTTGTCGAGGCATCAGTTTGATCAAATAAAAAGCTGTGCGGTCATTGACCGCACAGCTTTTGAAGTGAACTTCAGGGTGAAGTCAGGTTAGCTCAGTTTTTCACCGGGAGCGCGTCCCATGGCTTCTGCTACCACCAGAAAATCGGTCGCCGAGATCATACCGATCACCTCACCTTTTTTGTTGACCACTGGCAGATGATGGATCTTTCTGTCCTTCATGATCTGGGCGCATTCCTTGATGGGGGTATATTCATTGACGGTGATGGTGGGACTGGTCATGATATCCCGCACCTTGATCGTGGCCGGGTTTTGTTCCTGGGCTACGATCTTGTCAGAGATATCGGTGGAGGTCAGAATACCGTATTCGGGATTTGACTTGGATTTCTTGACGATCACGCTATTGATGTATCGCCTGCGCATGGTTGCCAGAGCTTCGGCCACCGTTGCCTCAGCATCCACAAGTACTACCAGGTCCAGCATCCAGTCACGTACGGTAAAGTCCATTTCATTCTCCTTTTCGATCAGTATTGTATGTTGTGAACATTTATTGTTGTTGAGTAAACCTCATTAATCAGTATAGCAAAAACACGGGTAAAGGCAAGTTGAATCCAGAAATAGTTAGCATCTTCTGAACATGTCAAGAAACGGAAATGGTGTTTGGCCGAATGAAAACCTGGGGGATGATTTAAAAATCCTGCCAATCCCACGCACGCAATGTGTCCATGAAATGATAGGCGGTCATGTCCAGATGCACGGGCTGGATGGAGACACAGCCTTCGGCCAGTGCGCCAAAATCCGTGCCGTCTTCAGGCTCTCCATGCGGCGGGTCGCCGCCGATCTGGTATTCTGCCAGACCCGCTTCCGCCGGGAGGAGCTTGTCGAGGTACACGCGCTTGCCCTGGCGGGTGATGCGGTAACCGCCCAGCTTGTCCAGCGGGAGACAGGGCACGTTAACATTCAGCAGGGTGTCGGCAGGCAGGCCGTATTGCAGGACGCGCTTCACCACGTTGTGGGCAATTGCCGCGGCAGGGCGGTAATCGACAGGGGAATGCTGCTGATCATGATGCGGTCCGGCCAGTGAGACAGCCACCGCTGGCAGGCCGTTGATCACGCCTTCCATGGCGGCGGTGACTGTGCCGGAATAGGTCAGGTCATGTCCCAGGTTGGGATAGGGATTAATGCCCGAAACCACCAGATCCACCTTGTCGGCCAGCATGCCCATCAACGAGATGGCCACACAGTCCGATGGCGCGCCGGAGACTGCCAGGGCAAGGATATTTTCATCCAGGGTTATCTGCTGCACTTTGAGCGGGGTAAACAAGGTTTTGACATGGCCGCACATTGACCAGTTGCGGTCAGGGGCAACCACGGTGATCTTCCCGAAAGGCTGTATGGCCTGGGCCAGCGCCAGCAGTCCCGGGGCGTGAATTCCGTCGTCATTGGTAATCAGAATGTGGGTCATTTTTTCCTGCCTGATTCATACATGATTTCCGGCAAGTATTACCGGGTATTTATTATCAATCCTTTGCCAGGACACAGCACCACAGCCAAACCTTCCAGCGCGGTCAGCAGCATGAAGAGTGAAAACGAGCGTTTAATTTTATGGTCGTTGTGAGGATTCAATGACATCGTTTATATCAGGAAAGAATGCGCATTCTTTTAATGGGAGGCGGCCCAAAGGCTGGGGTCATTGGATGAAGGCTTGCAGGCTGCTTGCTCAAAAAATGTCCAGCAGGGCTTCCCGTATGCGGTGCACCAACTGGTTTCGCTCGGCCGTGGGCAGAAAACTGTCGCCTGCAGCGGCGATGATACGGTCTTTCAGCGCATCACGGGAGAGTTTCAATTCGCTGCATACCAGGTGGTATTCATCACTGAGGGTGATGCCCGAAATTTCGGGGTCATCGGTGTTGAGGGTCACATTCAGACCGGCTTTGAGCATATTCATAAAGGGGTGCTCCTGCAGGGAAGCCACCACCCCGGATTGGTAATTGCTGGTGATGCACACTTCGAAGGGCACATTGCGCTCGCGAGCCAGATCCACTACCGCCTGGTCTTCCATCACCCGCACGCCATGCCCGATGCGGTCGGCGTGCAGGACTTCAATGGCCTCGCGCACATTTTCTGCCCCGCTCCATTCCCCGGCGTGAATGGTAACGAACAGACCGGCCTGCTTGGCTTCGCGGAAAATACCTGCGAAAGGCTGGGCAGGGAACTCCACTTCGTTTCCGGCAAGGTCAAGGCCCACCACCCCTTGCGCGATCCGTTCGGCAGCCAGTCCGGCCACTTCCTCTGCCAGTTCTGTGCTTTCGTGGCGGTTGACGCTGGCAATCAGACGGGTGGTGATGCCAAATTCCTGGCTGGCGGACTGGGTACTTTCAATCACCCAGTCCATTACATCCGCCAGAGGGAAATCCTGTGAGCGTCCCAGGGCAACCGGGGTGAAACGCAGTTCGATATGCTGGATGCCATCCGCAGCAGCATCTTCCACTACTTCATGCGCCACGCGATGAATGATCTCCGGCGAGCGGTAAAATTGACGCAAGGGCTGAAATTTGGAGAGAAAATTGTGCGAGGTCAGCGGATCGTCCAACTGGATTTGCACCAAGGGGCGAAGCTGCCCGGTCTGGGGCGGCAGGGGAACATTGTACTTGAGGGCGATCTCTTTCAGGGTCTTGACACGCACCGAGCCTTCCAGATGGCGATGCAGTTCAACCTTTGGCAGGTTCTTGAAAAAAGTGAGATCGTTTGCGGCGTTGTACCAACCCATTTGTGCGCCCTTTAATGTTTTGTTGTCAGCTTCTAAATAGCAGATTTCCACCATATTCAAGGATACACATATCATAGTCTAAGGCTGGCGTTATGTCAAATTGTCTTTGAGGACATTTTTCGCCATTTTTTCTGCCATGATTTTGAATGGTTCGTTGAAGGAAACCCCGCAGGAATCAAAGCATAGGCCTATCCGATTCGGGCTGAGCCAGCGTATAATCCTGTGCGACAGATGCATGGTCAATCTTTGCGACAGGGCTTGGGTGTAATGCACAGGCAAGTGAGGCAAACGGGATGAAGAAACCGGTCAGAATGAAGGAAGTACTATCCTGGGGGACAGCAGGTGATTATGTGTTGCTGGTGGTGGGGGCGCTGGTGCAGGCCCTGGCAATGCGCCTTTTCCTGGTGCCGGCCTTGCTGCTCAGCGGCGGGATCAGCGGGGCAGCTCAGATCGTCAATTCCTTCACTGGCTGGCCGATTGGTCTGATGGTCTTCATTGGCAACCTGCCTTTGTTTGTATTGGGCTGGCGCTATCTGGGCGGCGCCAGGTTTGCCATCCGCACTGGGGTGGCCATTACTGCTTTTTCCATTTTGACCGATGGGCTGGTTTATCTTCTGCCTGCTGATGGCCTCACCCATGATCTGGTGCTTTCCAGCATTTTCGGCGGGGTGATGTTTGGCGTCGGGATGGGACTGGTGTACCGCGCCAAGGGCACCAGCGGCGGCAGCGATATCCTGGGGCAGATCCTTTATCGCCGAGCGGGCATTTCGATCACCCAGGCATATTTTGTCACAGACACCCTTGTTCTGCTGGCCGGCGGTCTGGCCTGGAGCTGGGAACTGGCCCTGTATGGCATGATCGTCATGTATGTCAGCGGTCTGGCAGCCGAGATGGTGCTGGAGGGTCCCGGCATTCTGCGTACGGTGCTGATCATCAGCCGCGACCCGCAAGAGGTTGCCCGGCAGATCATGACCGTGCTGGAGCGCGGCGTGACCATCCTGGATGGGACGGGAGCCTATACCGGTCAGGAACGCCCGGTGCTGTATTGCGTGGTTACCCGTGCGGAAGTGAACAAGATCAAGTCTCTGGTGCATGACATTGACCCGAATGCCTTCATCGTCATTGGTGAGGCGCATGAGGCGCTGGGCGAGGGTTTCAAGCGGCTGATGCCGCCGGGGGCGTGATCAAATTGTCTCAAAGAATCGCAATTAAAAGACTACGATAATCCGGTTTCAATTGCCGTAGTGATGGTGATTGATCAAAGCGGCATCTCGACTAGCTCGGCACCTCGACGAGCTCGGTGAACGGTTAGACCGCAGTGCATGGCGAGCTGTCGAGCCAGGCGGTTTTGCGTTTCGGTTTACTGAAGCTCAAAATTCAAGCCGGAAAGCATCCAACCGGAATCGACCTTGTCGAAGACCAGATTGACGGCATAGGTATCTCCATCGACTTTGGCAGTGCCATCCAGATAACCGATATTGTTTTCAATGTTGGTGGAATTGAACTTTGCCTCGGTAAATTGAAAGCTTTGTACATAGCCATCCCAGGCATCATAACTGCCGATGTCATCTTGCAGGGGTGTGATCATCATTCCCCAGGTGGCGGCAGAGTCCTGCTTTTCCATGGCTGCCATGAAGGCCTTGCCAGCATCCCCTACCAGTTTGAGATCACTTACTGCACCGCAGGCAGTGAGCGCCAAAAGGGAAACAAGCGCAACGATAAACAATAAAGCAGCAGACCGTTTTTTCATGATGATTACCTCCTTGTATTCGTAGTATTTTTATCATTATACTGCGAATTACCAACAATACAATCCGGCATTTTTTTGGTTCTTTGGGGATCGCCGGGAAACAGAAGTCGGGGGGGTGGCGTAAATCGCTACCCCCCCGAACTGTAATACTTATTTGTAAACCTGCGGGAGGTTTGGGCCTATTGTTTAGACTTTTTCTTCTGCTTTTGGGCAATCACGATGTAACAATAAGCCAGGTCATCGGGCGGTGTGGAGAGGTCTGGTGGTTCGAGGCTGGTGCTCCCCAACATCTCCATCCATTCTTCGTGTCCTTTTTGTTCGTTGATGCGCCAACGCTCAATGATCTCTTTCTGTTCGCTTTTGGTGGTGGTGTTTTTGGTTTTCAAGACCTTGAAATAGCCATGCTCCTGCAGGGCGGCAACAGCTTCTTCAATGCCGCGATTACCTTCCCACATCCATTGATCGATGGTGATGTGGTAAGGGTGTCCGCGCCAGGAAGGGTGAAAATCGTAGCCGTACAGGAAGAGCAGTCCGCCGGGTTTCAGCGCCCGGTGCAGGCGGTGAATGGCATGGAAGAAGTCGATCACATCCAGGTACAGCATGGAGGAGAAGGAACATATCCCGTCAAACATGTTTTCCGCTTCAACCTCCGTGATGGCTTTGTTCCAGAAATCCACATCGGGGAAGCTGGTGCGGGCGCGTTCCAGCATTTTGGGTGAGATGTCACTGCCGGTTGGCTGAAAGCCTTTATCCAGCAGGTAGCTGATGACCGGATCGCCGTGCCCGCAGCCGGCGTCCAGCACACGCCCGCCTGCGGGCAGCTTTTTCAGCCATTCGTCAAAGGCTGTTTTCAGCAGCGGGTTATCAAAATAATGCTCATTATAATTCGCCGAGATCAGGTCATACGCCCGCTGGTTGAGCTGGCGCATGAAATGCCAGTCGCTGGAACCGGGAGGCAGCAAGCCTGGATCAGGGTGGCGTCCCTGGCTGGCATCGTGGAATTCCTGGATCAATTGGCGCAGGAAAGGCAGCACATCGTCCAAAGATTCAAGCTGGATGACGATATCTATTGAGCGCTCTCCAGGCGGACCCTGGCCAAAGATGGCGCCAATATCGGCAGAAACTTCCAGCGAATAGCTCTCCCAAGTCTCTTCTTCACCATCCGGGTTTGTATAGGTGTGGTTGTCACGGCGGACCAGGATGCTTGTTTCGGGGAGCATATCCCCATATCCGAACCCCGTGTATTCCTTGTTGATGAATTTTTCCAGGTCGGATTGTTGTGTTTCCAATTCCTGCTTGTACAGATTGGTGATCGTGTCACGGGTGTGAAATAACGGGACGCCTTGCAGGCAGTAGCGGATCTCGACCCAAAAATTGCCGCTGGCATTGAAGTTGCTGCCGCTGCCGATGGAGAATTCCTGTCCTCTGCTGCCGGCGGTGCCCCAGACCGTCACTTCCAGGCTTTCCACACTGGGCGGCAGGTCATCGTGCATTTCCTTGATGATCTCAAATTTGGCCATGTTGTTTTCCCCTTTCTTTGAATAACCGGGTTAATGATCGTTCTTTAAGGTGAGGTCTGCGCCGCATCAAGCAGGGCTGATGAACAATTATATTTCCCCAAACGCCAGCAGCGCGCCGCTGACAATGCCCAATTGCCCAAGGTGATAGGTCATCATGACCAGCAGGTGGCCGCCGCGGATGGGGCGCACGAATTTGTTCCAGGCCAGGATGCTGTCCGAAGTGAAGAAGAAAATGGCCCCGGCGATGGTCAAGGCAGCGGCAGTTGGCGGCCAGCCCGGGCGCAGCGGGGTGAGCAGGGCTGAATAAAGCATCAGGCTGATGGCGGTCATATAGGCAATGATGAGCAGCCTCAGGCGGCGGCTATGGTGTGCCTGTTGCAGGTTTGCCAGCAGTTTGCGCCCAAACACAAAGGCCGCTGTGACCACGCACACCAATATCAGCCCGCCTTGCCAGCAGATGACAGCCAGATTTTGGTTCAGGCCGGTTACATAGGCGGCATGCGCCAGCAAGAAAGCCAGCGCCCCGGCCGGGAAGAGCCAGCCCGGCAGAAGGAGGAGGATATCCCCGGCCAGCGAAAAGACCAGCCCCAGGCCAAACCACCACAGCCAGCCCTGCCACAGACTCTGCTGGGTGAACCAGGCCAGCAAGGCCACCAGTGCGGCGGGTTTGGTGAAGCGGCGCATTTTCTTCCGGTCGCCGGCAACTGCGGCCCATTCGGCCAGAAACAGCGCCCCGGTCAGCAGCAGCAAACCATTGAACATGGATCAATCGTCTTCGCGCATTGCAAAGCCAAACTGCTGCAAGGCGTCCGGGTTGTTGCGCCAGTTCTTGTTGACCTTGACCCGCAGGTCGAGATAAACCTTGCGCCCGCTCATCGCTTCGATCTCCTGGCGGGCAGTGGAGCCGATCTTTTTGATCATTGCCCCGCCTTTGCCCACCACGATCCCTTTTTGCGAATCGCGTTCCACATACAGGGTTGCCTGGATGTAGGCGCCATTGTCTTCGCGTTCCTTGTATTCGTCAATGCGCACGGCAACAGCGTGCGGCACTTCCTGTTCCAGATGATGCAAGAGGGCTTCGCGGATCAGGTCGGCGGCAATCTCGCGCTCGTACAGGTCGGTAACCTGGTCTTCGCTGTAGTAGGGAGGGCCTTCCGGCAGTCGTTCGATGATGGCAGCCAGAAGTTCATCTTCGCCCTGGCCGCTGGCTGCGCTGAGCATGAGCGGCAATTCTGCTTGAGGCAGCAGCGCCCAGAATGCCCGCTGGCGTTCTTCCAGTTGGGTGATTTGCAGCAGATCCACCTTATTCAAGGCCAGGATGACCGGCGGCAGGGGCTGTATGGCGGCGATGCGCTCGGCGGCCAGTTCATCTTCGCGGGTGGGGGCTTCGCTGGCATCTACAATCCAGACGATCACATCCGCATCGCTCAGGGTCTGCTGGGCGGCCTGATTCATGTAGTCGCCCAGTTTGTGCACAGGCTTGTGAATGCCGGGCGTATCCATGAAGACGATTTGCGCATCATCGAGAGTCAGGATACCCAATTGTCGGCGCTGGGTGGTTTGCGGTTTGGGAGAAGCGGCGGCGATCTTCTGGCGCATGAAGCGGTTGACCAGGGTGGATTTGCCCACGTTGGGCCGGCCGGCAAGGCTGACAAAACCGGATTTAAAGGATGACTTGTTCTCTTCCATTTTGGCTCCTTTGAGGAGAATTGTTGACGATCAGAATACCGCTAATGACCAGTGCACCACCGGCAAAGAAACGCCAGTCTGGCATCTCGCCCAGGAAAATCACACCCAGGGCCACGGCAAAGAACACGATCACGTAGGTCACCATCTGGGTGCGGGTGGGACCAACCGATTTCAGCAGGGAGAAATACATCATGTGCGAAAGGCAGGTGCACAACAGCCCCAGCCAGATCAGAGACAACCAGGTGAGCGGCAGGCGCGGGATCTGGAAGGGTGCTTCGAGGCTGACGGCCAGGGGCACCATCAACAGGCCGCCAAAGACGGCCTGTCCCATGGCGATCATCTCCGGGGCAATGTTATGCGCCTTGCGGCGGGCAAAAATCGTGCCCAATGAGTAGGTGAGGGCCGAGATGAGCATGGCCGCCTGGCCGGCCAGGGTTGTGGTTTGGCCGCTTTGCACCTGGTCCGACATGAGTAGCACCACCCCGGCAAAACCCAGCACCAGGCCGATGGTTTTGGCGCTGGTCAGGCGATCATCCGGCACCAGCCAGTGGGCCAGCATCAGGGTGAACAGGGTCGAGGTGGAGTTGAGGATCGAGGACATGCCTGACGAGATGTAACGCTGGCTCCAGGTGATGAGAGTGAAGGGAATGACGATGTTCAATAAGGACAGGACGACAAAGACCTTCCAGTTTTGGCGCAGAGGTAATTTGCGTTTCAGGAAGGCAAAGATGATCACAAAGCTCACCAGCGCAATGATTACCCGAAAAGCCACGATGGTGAGCGGGCCGATCTCTTGTTGTGCAGTTTTGATCCATAAAAAAACGGAGCCCCACAGGGCACCCAAAACAATAAATTTAAGCCAGTCTTTGATCGACAATATGGTGTCCTTCCAATGTAAGCAGCCATGCTTTGGTTTCCAGCCCGCCGGGCGCCGAATAGCCATGCAGGGCGCGCCGTGCGCTGACCACCCGGTGGCAGGGAATGACCAGTGGCAGCGGATTGCGGGCCATGGCACCGCCGATTGCCCGTGCAGCCCGCGGTTTGCCTGCCGATTGCGCCAGTTCGCCGTAGGTACGCACCTGGCCGTAAGGGATCTGGGCGGTGGCATGCAGCACCAGGTTTTCAAAACGGGTCAAGCCGCGCCAGTCGATGGGCAGGCTGAATTGACGCAGCTCTCCGGCCAGGTAGGCCAGGATCTCATCCCGCGCCTGGGCCAGTAATTCGTTGGCGGCATGTTCGTCCAGCACCAGGCGGATGCCAAGCTCGCTTTCCACCGATTGGGAAGGCCCAAAAGCGATCCGCACCAGTCCCTGCCCGGAAGTGACCACCGAGATGGTGTGGATCGGGCTGTCCGTTTCGAAGGTCAGCACGTGCAGCGGAATGGGAATGGAAACAGAGGAATAGTTCATCTTGTTTGTAGTATAGCAGAAAACCACAGCCGCGTTTTAAGATTTTTGACGCCAAAGGCGAAGGCCAAGGTTGTTTGGCGTCAGTGCCAGAAAACAAGCCAAAATCAACAAAATTGGAAATTTGTTGTTGTTTTTGCCAAAAAAAGGCATAAAACTTGCCGAATTGTCAGGCGGCCGTAGGTTAAGCGTAGGGTAACCGTCAAGTAATATTCTGGTAAACAAGATATTATAGAAGCAGTAGTAAAGAGCGACTTCTCTTCTTCTCCTCCTTTAAGTAATCTGCCAGGGTCGGCGTCCCTGGCAGATTATAATTTAATGAGCTGTTGCTTTTTTTGTAGGCGTCCGCCCATCTCCTATGTATCTACAAATGCGAAGATTGGAAATGTAGACTATTCAGGTAGTAGCCCTGACCATCGTTATGAGCCGGCTGGCTTGCGCTCGCCAAGCCAGCCGCCCTTACGAGTTATTTACCCCGCAATTCTTCTCAAATTCTTCGTCGATCAAACTCAACAGGTACTGCCCATAGCGGTTGCTGGCCATTTGTTCGGCCAGATGTCGCAATTCTTCCAGGCCGATGTAGTTCATGCGGTAGGCGATCTCTTCCAGGCAGGAGATCATTAATCCCTGCCGTTCTTCCACGGCCTGCACGAAGCTGGAGGCTTGCAGCAGGGACTCGTGGGTGCCGGCATCCAGCCAGGCCACACCGCGCCCCAGTACCTCCACCCGCAATTGCTGTTTCTCAAGGTAGATCTTGTTCAGGTCGGTGATCTCCAGTTCGCCCCGTTCAGAAGGCTGCATGGCTTTGGCAATCTCCACCACCTGATTATCGTAGAAATAAATACCGGGTACGGCATAGTTGGAGCGCGGTTTATGCGGTTTTTCTTCCAGGCTGAGGACGCGGTAATTGCAGTCAAATTCCACCACGCCATAGCGTTTTGGGTCGCGCACCGGGTAGGCAAAGACAACAGCACCTTCTTGCAGTTGAGCGGCCGAGCGCAGCGTGGCAGGCAAGCCGGTGCCAAAGAAGATGTTGTCGCCCAGCATCAGGCAGCAATAGTCGCCGCCGATGAAGGTTTCACCGATCAGGAAGGCGTCTGCCAGGCCGCGCGGTTCGTCCTGCGGGGCATAGGAAAGTTGCAACCCCCATTGACTTCCATCGCCCAGCAAGCGCTCGAAAGCAGGCAGTGCGTCCGGCGTGGAGATGATCAGGATCTCGCGGATGCCGGCCAGCATGACCATCGAAAGCGGGTAGTAGATCATGGGTTTGTCATAAACGGGCAACAACTGCTTGCTGATCGAGAGGGTCAACGGATAGAGGCGGGTGCCGTGGCCGCCAGCCAGGATGATGCCTTTCATCGGGTGTCTGCTCCTCGGTGGGTATAGTTTTGATCCATCCATTGCGCATAGCTATCTTTGCCGGTTACCGCCTGGATCCACTCCCCGTTTTGCAGGTACCAGTTCACGGTGCGGCGCAGGCCCTGTTCCAGGTCGTGCAGCGGCTGCCAGCCCAGTTCCTGTTCAATTTTGGCAGTGCTGACATCATAGCGCCGGTCGTGTCCCGGCCGGTCGGCCACAAATTGCATCAGGCCGGCATGCGGCGTGTGCGGCGAATCGGGGAAATGCTCATCCAGAATGGCGCAGATCAGGCGCACGATTTCCACATTGGGCGGCTGGTTGCGTCCGCCGACCAGGTAGGTTTCTCCCAGACGGCCGCTTTGCAATACGGTATGGATGGCGGTGCAGTGGTCTTCCACATACAGCCAGTCACGCACCTGCTGCCCGTCGCCATAGATGGGCAGGGGTTTGCCCTGCAGGGCATTGAAGATGATCAGGGGGATCAATTTTTCGGGGAACTGGTGCGGGCCATAGTTGTTGGAGCAATTGGTCAGGGTGATGGGCAGACCATAGGTGCGATGATAAGCGCGCACCAGGTGATCGCTGGAAGCCTTGGAAGCAGCATAGGGCGAGTTGGGAGCATAGGGGGTGATTTCACAGAAGGGCGGGTCGTCCGGTTGCAGGGTGCCAAAGACCTCATCGGTGGAAATGTGGTGGAAATGCCCCTGCGGGACAGTCTTTTCCTCCAGCCAGGCCTGACGGGCGGCTTCCAGCAGGGTGAAGGTGCCGACCACGTTGGTCTCAATGAAGCTGGCCGGGCCGCTGATTGAGCGGTCAACATGGGTTTCGGCAGCGAAATGCACAATGGTGTCAATTTCCTGCTGCCGTAACAGCTCATCCAGCAAAAGGCTGTCGTTGATGCTGCCATGGTAGAAGGTGTGGCGAGACGGATCGGGCAGTCCTTCCAGGTTCTGGCGGTGGCCGGCATAGGTCAGGGCATCCAGAGTGAAGATGTGCATCTGTGGCTCGGCCTTGAGCAGATAGTGGATGAAATTCGAACCGATGAAACCGGCGCCGCCGGTAACCAGCACATTTTTCATGAATGTCTCCATAAGCGTGATTGATTCAACACAAGTATAACGGAGAAAGGGTGCAAAGAAAACGGTTCGCGGGCGAGCTTGAAAAGTGAAGTGAATGCTGGCAAATCCATTTACTCGCCTGGAAAGGTTGGATTTGAAACTTCTATTCTGGCGCAGAACCACAAGTAAACTGAACCAATAACGGATTAATCACCCTTTTCAGGGTTGACGCAACTTACTGTCGAATTCAAGGCAACCTTGAAAAGGGAGTGCAGGCAAACGATTTGATTTTTATATTTACGGTGAAAACAGACGAGGCTATTGGATGCCAACCTTTCCAAGGGAGAACAGCCTATCAGATTCCTTTTTCACGGCAAATGCCAGCGATCAACAATTTTTCCGGGCCGGGCGTAATATTCTATGTTACAATGGATTACGGTCTGCCCTGAATGTCAAGTGGCGGCCGGTTGTCTTTTTGAGAGGAAGCCGATGAACGAAAATGAAAATTATCCTGTAGAAATCGCCGGGGTGAAGCGTGCTTTACCCTTGATCGAAATCAAACCTGGCCTGCGCATTGCCCTGTTGAACATTCTGGGCGATATCGAGCTGACCCAGGCTTGCGGCAAAGCCCTGGCTGAGAAGTTGTCCACCTATACCTATGATGCGGTGGTCACCGCCGAGGCCAAGAGCATTCCCCTGGCCTATGCCCTGGCGCTGGAAGTGAACAAACCCTACGTTGTGCTGCGCAAGGATTACAAGCCTTATATGGGCGATGCCCTGCATATGGAGACCCTGTCCATCACCACCGGTCACCTACAGACCCTGTTTCTGGATGAGAAGGATCGCCAGTTTGTCAACGGCCGGCCGATCGTGATTGTGGACGATGTCATTTCCACAGGCTCCACCCTGGAAGGCATGCGCTCGCTGATGAACAAGGCCGGGGCAAAGATCGCCGCCGAGGCCGCCATTTTCACCGAAGGCGATCTGGAGAAATGGGACGGGATTGTCTCTTTGGGCCATTTGCCGGTTTTTGTGGATTGATTTTTCGCATACGAAAGACAAACGCCCCCGCATACCCTGCGGGGGCGTTTGTTTTAATCAAACCTGGCAATGAGTTTGTCCAGGCGTTCAGGATCAGCAGATCAGGGCGCGACTTCCCAAATGGGGTGGCGCAGCTTCCATTCGCCGTTTTCCTGCTGCCACAGATGCGGAGAGCGGAATTTATCACACAACTGCATGAACGCTTCCGGCTTCATTTCGATATAGTCCATCACATCCTGAAAATAGCGGTCAGGGAATTCGCCGTCATATTTCCGCACCAGGGCCACGCCTTCCTCGCGGGTGAGATGCTTGTTGCGGATCTCCTGCGAGGCGTCATAGGTGGCGCGGCCGATGCCGAACTTGATCCAGGTGGTGTAGTAGTGCAGGTCATCGATCTTGTCGTCAATGCTGTTGTATTTCGCATAGGTGCCCTGGGTGCGGAATGGGCGCGCCTGAAAGCCGGTATGCTCGACGGCATAGTAATATGATTCCTGCGGCGTCCACTTGAGGTAATAACCCAGATAATGTACCTCGATCTCGCTCTGAGCCAACTGCTGATGACCGGCCGGCAGATAGGTGAGCACATCGTTCAGGGTCAGGCCATACTCATCGATCAGGCGCTTGACAGGTACTCCTGCCAGCCACAGGTCATCAAAGTTCTGGTAAGTGAAGTAGGATTTGTCACGCATGGAGGAGGCATTATCGGCAATCGGGTTGCCGTATTCGGCCTCGTTCTCGCCGTAAAAGATGAGGGGCACGTTGTATTTGAGGGCGATCTTGGAGGCGATGAATTTCTGGCCGAGAATGAAGGTTTGGAAGGGATGCAGCAAATTCTCAAATGAAAGGCGGGTCAACAGACGGTGCACCCGCCCATTGGGTTTGAAGGAGATATTGTCAAAGCCGCCCACATTGATCCAGTTCTGGAAGTTTTGCCAGCCGTAGTCGGTGTACAGGGTCGGCGGCCAGGTCACGGTCAGGGGATGCATGTCATATTTATATTTGAGCACATGAGCAGCATACGCACTGTCCTTGCCGCCGCTGCCAGGGACGATGCAGTCATAGGCGCCGTCCTTGCGGCGGTGCTGGTCCAGCAATTTGGCCAGTTCCTTTTCGCGCAGCTCCCAGTCGATGTGATCCTTGACCTCGGCAAAGCGGCAGGCATCACATACGCCTTCTTCATCCAGGTGCATGTATTTGGCTCCCTGCCGGTCGGGGGTGTGCTTGAATTCGGGGATGGATGCCGGGCGCTGGTTCGACATGACACATTTTTTGCAATATTTGACTTCTTCGGGAAGTCCGTAGAGGGTTTTGAATGATTCTGTCATGCGGTTCTCCTCAGTTGCGCGCTGCCTGGCAAAAGGCAGCGATATTTTTGTAGATCTGAATGCCCTGCAGGCCGCTGCGTTCCGGGTGGAACTGGGTGGCAAAGATATTGCCGCGGCCCAGGCTGGAACAAAATTCAATCTCGCCATAGGTGGTGGCTGCCAGCATGACATCCGGGCTGGCGGGTTTCACATAAAATGAATGCACAAAATACATGTATTCTTGGTCAGATACGCCGTTCAGGAAGGTATTCTCCCAATTTGCCGCCGCGGGCCGGTGAATGCGATTCCAGCCCACCTGGGGTACTTTCAGGATGTGTCCATCGGCGCTGCGCGGGTTTTCAAAGGGCAGCACCTGGCCTTCAATGAGTCCCAGACCGAGGTGATGGCCAAACTCAAAGCTCTCGGTCATCAGGAGCTGCATGCCCAGGCAGATGCCCACCAGGGGGATGCCGCGGGCAGCAGCTTCGTGCAGCACCTTGCTCAGCCCAAATTCATCCAGGGCAAGCATGGCGTCTTCATAGGCGCCGACGCCGGGCAGAATGACCACTTCTGCGGCCAGGATGGCAGCCGGGTCATCGGTCACCTCGGCCTGCATGCCCACGTGTTCGCAGGCCAGCTTGACGCTGTACAGGTTGCCCAGACGGTGGTCAACAATGGCGGCTTTGATCGATCTCGCTTCACTCATTCTTGCACCTCCATCAAGCCGGTCGAAACACCAGGTTGATGAAAGATTTGCTGACGGACGTCAAAACCCTGCGCTGCAAGGAAAGCTTTCAGGTCGGGCAAGGTAGTTTCCTGGATTTTTGAGAAACCCACCCCGCCGCGCCGTCCCTGCAGGAATTCCACATTGCCTTCGGCGGCGAATTGTTCCTCGGCATAAGCCTGTTGGCGTACGAAATTATAGTGCAGCAGGGAAGCCATGCTGACCGCATCCGCCTTCCCCTCCTCGATCACCTGGACAACATGCTGAATGTTGCCGGCCCCGCCTGAGGCGATGACCGGAATGGAAACCGACTCGGCAATACGCCGGGTGAGTTCCAGGTCAAAGCCCTGGCCGGTGCCTTCCTGATCGATGGAGGTCACCACCAGTTCGCCAGCTCCCAGAGCCTCGGCGCGTTGGGCCCATTCGAAGGCATCCACGCCGGTCTCCTGACGGCCGTATTCGACAAAGGCTTCATATTTACCGTCCGGGTGGCGGATAGCTTCAATCGACACCACCACAGTGGAGGAACCAAAGACACGCGATGCAGTGCGGATCAGCTCCGGGTTCTCAATTGCGGCGGTATTCAATGATACTTTGTCGGCGCCGGCACGCAGCACGGCGCGGATATCCTCCACGCTGCGCAGGCCGCCGCCCACGCACAGGGGGATGAAGATCTCACGCGAGGTACGCTCCACAATTTCCAGCAGGCTGTTGCGGCCATACAGGCTGGCCACTGCGTCCATGTAGATCAATTCATCAGCGCCGTTCTGGTAATAGTAGCGGGCAAAATCTTCGGGCTTGCCCATCACGCGCAGTCCTTCGAAATGAATGCCCTTGACCAGATTGGGGCCTTTAATGTCCAGTTTGGGGATGATGCGAATGCTCATACCGTCAATTCACTTCCCTGGCTCTGTATTTTGAATGGGGCGGGCTGGTACGCCCACCACGGTGACCCCCGGCGGAACGTTTGCCACTACCACGGCCCCGGCCCCGACAATGGCATGCTCGCCAATGGTGATGCCCTGACGCACGGTCGCGCCGCTGCCAATGTGAGCGCCTTTTCCAACTTGCACCGTGCCGGAAAGCCTGGCGCCGGTGGCAAGATGTGCATGATCGCCGATGCGGCAATCATGTTCCACAATGGCGCCGGTGTTGATGATCACATTCTCACCCAGCACAGCCCCGGCATTGACAATGCAGCCGGGTAAAAACTGGCAGCCGCACCCCCATTGGACATGGGGCGAGAGGATGGCTGTTGGGTGGCGCACAGTCAATACCTGGAAGCCCAGCGCCAGGCCATACTGGAACAATCGCTGGCGGGGGCGGTGATCGCCAACAGACCCCAGGCCGACCACGAAACTGTCCACGCCCTGTTCCCTTAACCCAGGCAGCAAGCTGTCATCGCCCAGAACCGGCACGCCAAAGATATGCCCGCCCCACAGGGATTCGTCAGGCACAAGAATAGCATGCACGATCACGTCTGCGGTCTGCTGAAGGGCATCGATCAATACCCGGGCGTGGCCGCCGCCTCCCAAAATGACACAACGCGGCAGATGATCAGACACGCCACACGTCCTGGGATGGAAGGTCATGGAAGCGCTTGACGATCAGTTTTTCGTCCAGGGGAACTTCGCGCAGGCGGCAAACAATGCGCTCTGCTGCCTGGCCATCGCCATAGGGGTTCTGCAAACCCCGCAGCGACTGACGCATGGCGGACGAAACTGCCCGCTGGATGCCATCCAGAATTTCGGCATGATTATACCCCACATCCAGCACATTGCTGCCATGAATGCGGCCGCGCTGGCGCGTGCCGATGTTGACCACCGGCAGTTCAAACGAGGCTGCCTCAATGATGCCGCTGGAAGAATTGCCCACCATGGCTGCTGCCAGAGACATCAGGCTGAAATAGCCCTGGGTGCCCAGATTCTCGACGGCCTGGGCATTGGAATGACCGGCAACAAAAGCGGCGATTGCCTGGCGGATGAGGCTGTTGCCCGTGTCGGCGTTGGGCAGGGTGAAAATGACCGGCAAAGCGCTGGCTTCCAGCGCCAGCAGGAGTTGCTTGATCTGGTCTTCAACTTGCTGGTATGCGAGGGTTACGGGGTGAAAGGTGACCAGCAGGGGTGGGACAGAGATGTGCAAGCCAAAGTGTGCTTCCATGCCGGCTGCATCCAGCAGGTGCACGGTCTTGAGATTGTCCAGGCTGGGTGCGCCGCACACGGTCACCCGCCAGGGTTCTTCGCCCAGTTGGATCACGCGCCGCGCATATTCTTCAGTAGATGTAAAATGCAGGTGGCTGAGCTTGGTGATGGCATGCCGCAGGGCTTCGTCCATGGCGCCCTCGGTAACCTCGCCGCCGTGGATGTGTGCCACTGGAATGTTGAAGGGCAAGGCGGCCAGGGCGGCGGCGTGCATCTCGAAGCGGTCGCCGAGGACAAGCAGCAAATCAGGGCGGCTATGCGCAAATGATTGGGCAAAGCCTGCCGTACCCAATCCCATTGATTTGGCGATGCCTTCGGGACTGTCGGAGGAGAGCAGCATCTCTATGCGTTCATGAACCGCAAAGCCTTCGGCTTCGATCAGTTCCACCGTCAGGCCGTACTGCGGCGAGAGATGCATGCCGGAAACGAACAGGTGGAGTTGCAGCTCAGGTTCCTGGCGGATGGCTTCCAGCACGGGGCGGTAAATGCCAAAGTCCGAGCGGCCAACGGTCACCACGCCAATGGTTCTCATGCCAGGTCCTCCCAGGTGATGAGCTGGCTTGCAGCCAGGTCTTTGGCGGTGCGGCGGCCCAGCAGATGGGGCAGCAAGGCGGGCGGCAGGCCGCTGCCCGGACGGCGCACAGCCAGCAT
>JAGVAB010000096.1 GCA_020060485.1 Anaerolineales bacterium | reverse complement strand
TGATCCATTCGTTGGGTTTCATATCGTTGTTCTGCGTTCATGCCCCAAGCTTATCCGATAATTCCCTTTTTCGCCACTCAGGGGTGCGGAATGTGGGTAGAAAGAAAAGGGGTGATGGATAGTCCATCACCCCTTTGCGTTAAAGTGGCTAGTCTTTGAAAAAGAAAGACCAACGGTCAGTGCTTCGTTCCCATTCGATCACTTCTGATTGATTGAACCAGAGGGCGATTTCCAGGGCGCCATTTTCGACAGAATCAGAGGCGTGAGTAAGATTGCGCTCAGGCACCAAGCCAAAGTCATGCCGGATACTGCCTGGGGCTGCTTCGGCGGGGTTGGTGACTCCCATGGTCTGCCGGACAATGGCAATTGCGTTGGGGCCTTGCCAGACAGTTGCCATGACCGGTGCAGAGGTAATGTGCTGAATGAGAGATTCATAAAACGATTTCCCTTTATGTACAGCATAATGCCGTTCTGCGAAAGGGCGATCAACCATCACCAATTTGGCAGCGATCAGTTTCAGGCCGCGTTTTTCGAGTCGAGAGATAATCTCGCCGACCAGGCCACGCTGTACGCCATCGGGTTTTACCAATACAAGGGTTTTTTCCATGTATGCCTCCAGGTTGTCTTTATCGAAGTAATTCTTCTGCTTTGGTGTAGGCAGATAATGCGTTCTGCATTTCTCTTTTTTGCGTGTAAGCATCTCCCAGCGTGAGCCACAGAATGGTGTCAACGGGATGATCATATAAGGCTGCATTGAGGTCTTCGATCACTGCATCCAGATTTTCCTCATCTTTGATCAGGTCTTGATAAATCTCCACAGCCTCTTCAATATGCCCATCTTTTAACATTTGAAGGGCATCGAGCTGTTTGCCGACAGGTTCCGCAACTACTGGCGCTGGGATCTCTTCAACAGCAGGCCGGGAGGGTTCTTGTTCTTCTTCTATATCGGCCTGTGGCTCGACAGAAGAGGTTAGATCTTCCTGGTAATCTTCAACCGGGGCAGCTTCCTGAACATCTGATATGGTTTCAGGCTGTTCGATTTGAACGGGGGCCTCATCCGCTGATTCGACCTTTGTTTCATCTAATTCGCGTAGCCATGATGTGACTGTGTGATTATTGGATGGCTCCAGTTTTGATATTTTTTCTGCTTCGGAAGTTTCCCGCAACCAGTCAGGCAATTCGGGCGTCAATTCCTGTTCCATTAAAGCCGGGTCTTTATCATTAACGCTGGTATCAGGGCCAATAGCTTCCGAAATTTCCTGGGCAGTTTCTTCTGCAATCGGGGTTCCGATAATCTCAAACGCATCTGCCTCTCGTTCGGCAGCGACAGGTTCGGTGGGGGTTTCTTCGGCAGTTTCATCACTGACGGGTACGGCAGGGACAGTTGGTTTTCCCGAAGCCAGCGATTGGAGCCATTCACGGGCCCGGGCTTCTTTGTCGTCTTCCGTTTCGCTTTCCGGCTCAATTTCAATCTGAGGTGATCCAAGCAAGTCGACGCCGGTGTCCAGTGTGCTGATGGAAAGAGTTTCAGGCGTGCTATCGGATGCGACAATTTGTTCTGCCGGCTTTTCCGGCACTTCTTCTTTGCCAAGTTCCTGCACCCATTCCGGCGGGATGTCACTGCGTTCTTCCGAATTGGTTACCAGCGCTTCTTCATCGGCGCCATGCCGGGCAGCAAGCGATTCCAGCCATGCGAAAGCATCCTCCTCCTCATTCTCCTCAGGTGCGGCTGTTACTTCACTGGAGGTGATGGAGGGCATCTCCTCGACGGGGGTAATTTCCTCTAATTCCTCCGATTCTTCCGGCCAGACAGGCTGTGATTCATTAAATGCCGGCTCTTTTGATTCCAATGGGCTGGAAATCAATTCTGGGCTTTCCTGAATGGGCATTGTCTCTTCCGCGGTGATGTCCGCTGCGGTCGAAGAATCTCCGGAGGCAGGTTGATCCTGCCCAATCTCCATGAGCCAGTCTGGCAAGTTTTCTGCCTGGGCAGCCGGGGGAATGTCGGGCTCTGAATCTGTGGAGTTTTCCAGTTCTTCGAGCCAATCCGGAAACACTGCGCCAAGTGGCTGTGAATCAGACTCCATGATGGGGGCGGTCTCTTGCAGGTTTTGCCCGGCCGCTGGCGCATTTTCTGTCTGTTCAAAATTTTCCAACTTTTCATCCTGGCCGAGTTCCGAGAGCCAATCTGGCATGTCTTCTGCCTGGGCAGCAAGAGGAGTGTCCGTGTCGGGTTCCGAGACAGAATCCATCTCCTGAAGCCAATCGGGTAATCCTGCTGTCGAGGAGAGATCGCCGGGTTCCAAAGGTTGGCTGATTTGCTCCGTACTTTCAGTTACAGCTGGTTGGATATCCAGGGAGGTATTGATAGCTTCCAGTTCCTCCTCGAAAGATGGTTTTTCTTCACCCAACTCGTTCAGCCAGTCGGGGATGTCTTCTGCCTGGGCAGCGGGGTGTAAAACCTGTTCTTCTTCAGGCTCGCTGTCCAATCCCTCGATCCAGTCAGGCATAGGTACATCTGGTTCCTGTTCCGTCTCGTTTAATTGGGCTGGTATGTTTTCCTGGTCGGGCTGGACATCGTCTAAATCTTGCAGCCAGTCTGGAACATCCGTGGTTCTCTCTTCTTCAGGTGTGGATAGGGCGTCTTCGTCTGCACCATGTTTGGCGGCCAGAGATTCCAGCCATGCGAACGCCTCATCAATGTCGTCGGATTTTGCGGCCGGGGTTTCGACTACAAGTTCCTCATGCGTTGAGGGAATGCTGGTTTCAGCAAGCGAAGGAGTTAACAAGGAATCTTCTTCTGCATCAAGCTCATTCAGCCAATCGGCAATATCCTGGGTGGGTTGGGCGGAAAGAACAGTTTCCTGAGGCTCAGGGTTTTGTTCGATTTCCTGATGGGCAGGCATCAATTCCTGCTCAGCGGTCGCTTGAGACAACCAGTTTGGCAGTTCGCTTTCAGGCATTGATGTTGGTTCCGCAGTATCAATGCTTTTTTCAGCGACTGGAGCGGAAGAGGAATCTTCCATGTTTCGAAGCCAGTCAGGAAGGCTTGCGTCAACGTCTTCAACAACTCCCGCTTGTTCCGGTGGTAAGGTCGTCGAAACAGGTTTGTCCGAAGAATCGAATTCTTTCAACCAATCCGGTACCGAATCTTTGGCTTGGGGTTCCTGACTGGCAAGTTCTGGCGATTGCGGTTCACCAGAAAGCTCCTCGTCAGCTTCTGCCAAGAGCGGGCTGGTCTGATCAAAGGGTTCAGGTGGTCGAGCGGAAGTAGTTTCAATTTCTTTTAACCAATCGGGAATATCCGCGGGCTGGTCGGCAGGCTCCATTGGTGTTTCTTGAGTGGTGAAAGTTGGGGTATCGAATGCTGATGTTGCGTCAGTCGTTTCTGGTTCAGCAGGCCTAGAGGTTTGTTCAAGATCTTTCAACCACGCAGGGACATCCTCCGCCGGTCCTTCTTCGGGCAAGGCAGAAAGGTCATCCATACCCAGAGATGCCTGTTCGTTCTCGTTCATTTCTGTGGGGCTGACGAGAAATGCATTTGTTTCATCAGGGGTCTCATTCCTGTCAATTGCTTGCCAGCTCATGCCTGTGTCTGGTTGGTTGGTTGTGAATGGTGGCGACTGGGACTCCTCCTGGCTTTCAAAACCGCCAGATTCAATTTCTTGCATCCAATCCGGCAGGCCAGTCAGATCTTGTGATGCGGAATTTGCGGGTGCAGTTGGTGTGATGGCGGGTTGGCCCAGGTCGGTGTCTTCTGGCTTCATGGCTTGCAGCCACTCTGGCACATGTCCTTCCTCTGGCGCATGTTCGGGCTCACCAAAAAGGAAGGCGCTTGTTTGCTGTTCGGATTCGCCATCTTTTGACCCGCCATCCGCATTCCAGCCATCTTCTCGCATCCATTCAGGAATGACGTCATCTGATTTGGGTTGAGAGACTTCAGGTACAATGAAAGGCATGTGCGCCCCATCGCCTTGTTCCTGTGCGGGCATGCTTTGCAGCCAGCTTTCGGCATCTTGTTCGGCATCTGAGTCAATTTGAATACCAATTGATTTTGCCCATTGTGGTTGTTCAGCCGATTCCATGGAAGGCATCCACTCCAGCTTTTCCAGGGTAACGGTATCTTCCGGTACCTGGGCTGAGGTTGGCGTGGAGCGGTCAATGAAAGCGGCATAGGGGTCGAGTTCCTGTACCCGTTTGGTGAAAACTCTGGCTTCGTCGGGTTTGTTAATTGTTGGCAGGATTTCCGAAAGGATCCAATTGGCCTCGTAACAATATGGTAATTTTTTCACCAGACGGCCACAGATTTCTGTGGCTTCAATGTAATTCTTGGAGAGGTAATAATTTCTGGCCAGAAGGATTTCAAGGTCAGTGCGTTTGGGATCTTCAGAGATGGCAGCGCGGGCCTCGGCAATAGCTTGCTGATAAAGTTCCCCGCGGGTATACATGCGAACCAATGCGCCGCGAGTCAAGCGAACACGCGGCGGTTCAACCCCGTCACGGTTTCCGTATAGTCGGCGCAATTCATCCTGGACGGCTGCATTTGAGGGCTGAACTTCAAATGCCCTTTCCATATTCCAGATTGCGGCGTCCAGGTTGCCCTCATCTTCACGAATGATGCTCAAGCCAATTTGTGAGACAAAATCATCGGGGGTAACAGCAAGCACACGCTGAAGAATGTCCGCCGCTTCGCTGTATCTTTGGCTTTCCAAATACGCTTTTCCAAGAAGCCTGTAAGTATCAATGTGTTTGGGAAAAAGTTTTAGGATGTACTTACAGTGCGCAGTGGCCTCCTCAGTTTGTCCATGATCGATAAGCTTTTCGATTTCACGGTTATACGCACGCAGAGATATCTTGGCCATTCTTAAACCTCGCTTTGATCTGAACGTACAGAGTACCAATTATCCAATTCTATTAAATCATAAATTCCCCCAAATCGCCACATAACGATGAGATATGACTAAAAATAGGGGATGTTCTGTATTGTTCAGGACTTAGAACGGTCTATTATTGCTTAATGACCCAGATAATCCCTTAGTTTGCGGCGAATCATTGGGTGACGCAAGCGGCTGAGAGCCTGGGCTTCGATCTGGCGAACGCGTTCGCGGGTGACGCCCATCTTGCGGCCAACTTCTTCAAGGGTATATGCCTGACCATCGAGCAAGCCGTAGCGTAGCTGCAGGATCCTGACCTCACGCGGCGGAAGCGTTTCCAGGACCTCTTCCAGGTGCTCTTGCAAGAGATTGTAGGTGGCTGTCTCATCAGGCGGTGGGGCTTCGTCGTCTTCAATGAAATCGCCCAGCACGGAATCTTCTTCGTCGTCAGTCGGGGTCTCAAGTGACAATGGGCGCCTGGCAACCTGAATCATGTTCTCCACTTTTTTGGGTGTTACATCCAGGGAGAGAGCCAGTTCCTCAACTGCTGGTTCCCGGCCCAGTTTTTGGGTCAGTTGATGCTGGACACGCAGGAGTTTGTTGATCTGGTCGCCCATGTGCACCGGGACGCGAATGGTTCTTCCCTGGTCGGCAATGGCGCGGGTAACCGCCTGGCGGATCCACCAGGTGGCGTAGGTGCTGAATTTGTGCCCACGGCGGTAGTCAAATTTCTTGGTGGCGCGAATCAAGCCAATATTGCCCTCCTGGATAAGATCCAGGAAAGGAACACCGCGCCCCATGTATTTTTTGGCGACGCTGATGACCAGGCGTGAATTTGCGGTGATGAGATGTTCGCGGGCTGCCCATCCATCTTCAATAAGTCTGCGCAGTTCGGCTCTGCGGTGGCTCTTTACATTGCCGCGCGCAAGTTCTTCGCGTGCCATACGGCCGCGTTCGATTCTTTGAGCTAGTTCAACCTCTTCTTCTGCATTAAGCAGGGGAACACGGCTGACTTCTTTCAAATACAGACCAATCGTATCGTCTGTATCGATATGCGCAAGGTCATCTATGCCCGATTGGGCGCCACGGTCTTCATCGTCCTCGTCCTCGTCTTCTATTTCCAGATCTTCATCAGAAGGTTCTTCGGGAGGGAGGTCTTCAACATAGGGAATACCAGCGCTCATCAAAGCGGCAAAAGCTTCTTCAAGCTGAGAAACATCCTGTTCTGCTTCAGGGAAAAAATGAAGAATATCATCAATGGTCACATAAGACTGTTGTCGTCCCATGTCCAAGAGACGAGCGATGGGATAATCTTCATCGCCCATTGTTCCTGACAATTCTTCATCCATATCTGAAGCTGCCATTTTTCGTCTTTCGTTGATCATTTTTACTAGTAAACTCCAATAAACTGCGGATATTGCAGAGGTAACCCTCTACAATTAAAATGAGCATACACTTTTTCATCCGAAATTGCAATAGAAGCAAATCCGTGGCCATGCAAACCAAGATCATTCTATTGTTTAGATGGCTGCAAAATACTAATCCTTACCTGCAATTTTGGACACAAGACAATGTTACTGTCATTACCAGACACACAGAACGAGCGGAATTAATTCCGCCCGCTTTGTTTCCATAAACAAAACAAATCTCTTTACCGCAGTACACTATACAACAAGTGAGAGGGCATGTCAATAAGCAAGTTTGATTCTTGCAAGATATTAACAATTATTGAGCACTCTTGATACATGGCAGGTTCCCAAAAACCGGGGACTGGCCTGTAAACCACAGAGGATTGTATCCAGCCTATCCATGAACTGGTTCTTGGCTGATTTGGGTTGAAAAATGAAACAACCCGATTAGAATATAGATATTGATTGTTTTCTTTTATGGACGGACTCGGAAGGAGAATTATGTATATTGTCCTTGTTAATGTGCATGTGAAGGAAAGCGCAGTAGGGGATTTCAAGTTAGCAACACTTGAGAATGCTGCGGCCAGCCTTCTTGAACCTGGAATTGCCAGATTTGATGTGCTTCAATTGATTGATAACCCCCGCAAGTTTACTTTGGTTGAAGTGTATCGTTCGCCTGACGATGCTCTGGCCCACAAAGATACGGCGCATTATCAGAAATGGCGGGAACTGGTGGCAGACATGATGGCCGAACCTCGCAGCAGCGTTAAATATACATCTTGTTACCCATTGGATGCGGATTGGAGGTGAAATGAATTTTTCTTTTGCGACGGCAGGAGAGATCATTTTTGGGACAGGCTATTTTGTGAAGCTTGGTGAGCTTGCCAGAGCTTATGGGGATCGGGTGCTGCTGGTGGCGGGAGCGGGCAAGGCCAGGCCAGAACGGGCGATTGATTTGTTACAGGACGCCGGAATGTCAGTGGAGGTGTTTGCAGTAGACCGGGAACCTGACCTCGAATTGGTGCAGATTGCTACACTGCTGGCACGGCGGCAAAAATGTAAGTGTGTCGTTGGATTTGGCGGGGGAAGTGTCCTGGACACGGCCAAAGCAGTGTCAGCCATGTTGGCCAATCCAGGCGATTTACTGGATTATCTTGAGGTGGTGGGAAAAGGAAAGCCGCTCACTGAAAAAGCCATGCCCTGTATTGCCATACCGACAACAGCTGGCACCGGTACAGAAGTGACCAGAAATGCTGTGATTCAGGTGCCGGATCAGCGGGTGAAGGTCAGTTTGCGCAGCTCATTGATGATCCCGGCTGTGGCACTTGTTGATCCGGAGCTCACCATTTCGATGCCGCCAGCAGTCACGGCAAGTACTGGAATGGATGCGCTTACGCAAGTGTTGGAGCCTTATGTTTCTGGCGCGGCAAACTGGATGACAGATCTCTTTTGTCTGGAAGGCTTAAGGAGTGCCAGCCAATCATTATTGCCTGCTTTTTTACAAGGCGATGACATTGTTGCCCGCAGCAGGATGTCCTGGGCGAGTTTGCTAGGTGGATTGGCATTGGCCAATGGTAAATTGGGTGCAGTGCATGGTTTTGCTGGTCCTTTAGGTGGTATGTTTGAAGCTCCCCATGGGGCGGTGTGTGCAAGGCTCTTGCCCATTGTGGTGCGCATGAATATTCAGGCGTTGGCTGAACGTGAACCGGAAAATCCGGCGCTTGCCAGGTATGTGATTGTTTCTCAAATGCTGACTGGAGACAAAGAGGCAACTTTGGAAGATGGAATTGGATGGCTGGAGCAGCTTTGCCGCGACCTGCATATTCCTGGATTATCTGCATATGGATTGACGACAGTTGATCTGGCTGCAGTTGTGGGCAAGGCGCGACATGCCAGCAGCATGAAAGGCAACCCCATTGAATTGACTGAATCCGAGATGTTCGAAATACTGGAAGAAGCCCTTTAGAAGATCAGTCCCCTGCCGTCAGGCAGGAGACTGAATAATCCCTTGATCTCGGTTCATTCTGACAGGAAAAAACTGACACCAAGAATGCCTGGCCCGGTGTGAGTCAAAATCGCTGGCGGCAGATTGAAAATTCTGACATTGGGTATGTCCAACGATTCAGAGAATGTGGATGCGAGCCATTGTGCTTTTTCAAGCGCGTCTCCCTGCATGACACACAAGTGAGACTCGCTGCCATGCGGACACTCGGCCGCAACAATCTCCACCAGTCTGGCAAGGGCTTTTTTCTGTGTCCTTTGACTTTCCACCGGTTCGGCCTGACCATTCTGCAATTTCAAAATCGGCTTGACCTGTAATACACTGCCAAACAGCGCTTTGGCGCCACCAATCCGACCGCCTTTGTACAGAAATTCCAGCGTATCGACCACGAAATAATTTTTTTCGCGGGCAACCAGGTTCACGATGCCCGTTTCGATCTGATCGGCATTTCTCCCTTCTCTCGCCCAAGCGCTGGCCTGAAGCACCAGGGAAGCTAGGCCGCCGCCAATGGACTTGCTGTCAATGATGCGAATGTCATTGTCGGGAAAATCCTGTGCGACAACAGTGGCACTACGAAAAGTCCCGCTGACCAGAGCGCTGGGGCAGATTACAAGCACGGATTCGTTTTGGTCATGTGCTTGTTGAAAGATCGGCGTGTACAAAGCCGGGGATGGGGCAGAGGTCGTTGGCAGTTCCTTGGAAGCGACCAACATTTTAAGGAAGGTGCTGGTATCAAGTTCTGTATCGTCCCGAAAGGATTTTTCTCCGAAGTTGATGATTTGAGGAATGTATCCGATCCCCAATTCCTGGGCTTCGCTGACAAGAATACCGCTGGTTGTATCGGCAACTATTTTTACCATGATCGCTCCTTGTGGGTTACGAGGAAGGACAATCCAACATTGTTAGGAATATTCTAATCTGTAACATAACGGATGACAATTACTCTGGGGGATGAAATCCACCAACGGAGACGAAAGATTGCGTGCCTGGTGGCGGTGAGAGCAAGCAAGACCAGGGCAGGCTGTCAGGGTGCATGAAAATTGCGTATAGCCGATATTGTTGATAAGCGTTTATCGCCTCAAAAAAAACAAATGTTGCGCAAGGCTATTTCACTGGATAGTGAGTGAATTGGCAGACGGCAAAGAGGGGATTGGTTTGGCAGAAAGGATGGCATTTAGAATTGCTTGTGATACAACCTGAGCAGCGTAGGCGCCAACAATGTTGACATCAGCTCTTTTTTTGTTGGTCGCAAGGGCAAAAATGGTGTCGCCATCCAGCATGCTGTGGGCAGGGCGTACTACGACTGCCAGGCCGTTTTGGGCCATCTGGGCGACCTTGTTAATCTCTTCCTTGCTCAAGCGGGCATTCGTGGCTACTGCGCCGATGATGGTATTTTGGCGGGCAGCGAATTGCAGAATTGAGCGGCCAGCCATTTTTTTTATGACTTGCATTGTGTCGGCAAAAACCTGACCCTCTCCAAGTTTGAGCGGCCCCTTGTGGAGGGTACGGGCGCCCGCTAAAATCGTGCCGCTATCGGGGGAGATGATGTCGCCAAAAGCATTGACCGCGATGATGGCTGCCACGATGATCCCTTTGCCAATTTCCATCGATGCGCTGCCAATCCCTGATTTCATGGCTTGTCCCATGCCGAATATCTTGCCGACTGATGCGCCTGTGCCAGCTCCAACATTTCCCTGGGTTGGCGGAGTGGAGGACGCGTTCAAACAGGCCTGGTATCCCATTTCCTTATCCGGGCGGATGTTGGCATTGCCCACTGCCAGATCGAAAAGAATGGCTGCGGGTACAATGGGGACTCTGGCTACACCGGTGTTGATGCCGCGGCCTTGTTCCTCCAGATATTGCATGACGCCCGCAGCAGCGTCCAGCCCAAAGGCTGAACCGCCAGCAAGCAGAATTGCGTCGACTTGGTTAACCAGATGCATGGGGCGCAGAAGATCTGTCTCGCGTGTACCAGGTGCACCGCCGCGTTGGTCAACGCCGCCCGTTGTGCCATCAGGGCACAGGATGACAGTACATCCGGTAAGCGCTTCTTCGTTCTGGGCGTGGCCAACTGTTATGCCAGGGATGTCAGTGATCGAATTTGATAAGTCCACAGCCTTACCTGTTGCAAAGGGGTCAGATTTTCTTACGACAATTTGGGCAGGCAGTTTCGTTCCTGGAAGTCACAAACCCGCAAAACGGGCAGGTCTTTGGCTGTATGCCGCCCATTGGGGCGCCACACATGAGACAGTTTGAGCCGCCAACTGGATTTGCGCTTCCGCAATAGTCACATTCCAGGCGGCGAAACCTCTCGGAAAGCTCACGGCTGGCACCGTATGCGCGGGTTGTCTTTTCGATCACTTCCCATATCTCATCCGATAATTGGAGGGATTCAATATCTTGGGCGATGTCATCCAGCCGGCCTAGAAGATTGAGCGGATTCTTTAGAGCTGCCAGAGCAGATATCCCCAGGCTGGCAGCCACGCCCAAGACGGCCTGTTTGCCGACATCTACCATGATGCCATCCTCAAATTTCTGGATGGATACATTAAGTGCTGTCTGCCCACCGGAAGAGGGGCGCGCAACCGTGGCGATTTGTACAACAATTTCATCGCCATTGCCAAATATCTGGGAGCGGTAATTACCGCGATTGAATTTGGCAGTTAATTGCCGGGAAAGGTTTGAGGGTTTAATCTCACCATGGTATATTCTTTGGGCCATACAATCGATTATAATCAATATTCAAGAATTTTTAGAGTGAACTGTGGCAATTCTCGAAAATTGGGAAAATTTCTTTCTGTTAACGTTTTTTTCGGCGCGAATGCGAGGCATTGAAACGCAATACGGCCCGGTATTTTGAAAATTGCTGCGGGAATGGAGAACTCATGCGGCGTAAAGAAATCACAATCTTCCTGGGGCTATTGTTGATTGCCCTGTTTATGGTACTTAATGGATCGACACCGGTCAATGCGCAAATTCCTACGGTTGATATTGCCACGGTGACAGGCACGCCGATCGGGCCTTATATTATCGTGCGGCAGGATGGGAATATGACGCAGATCAATGTCCGATCTGGCCCTGGGACTAATTATGACAAAGTGGGTGTGCTTTTGACAGGCCAACAGGTGCCCGCCAAAGGCCGGTCCGTTGGCGGTGAATGGGTGCTGGTGGAATATCCGGGTGTGCCGGGAGGGGCTGCCTGGGTATTTTCATCGTTGGTGGAATTGATGGGCGGCACTTTACCTGTGATTGAGCCGCCGCCTACGCCAACCCCGTTGGTGACAGCAACCATTGATCCAACATTGGCGGCGCAGTTTTTGGTGGATAATGTTCCCACTCGTATGCCAACCTACACCGAACCGGCGCCTTTGACAATACCGACTTTTAGTGCAGTGAGTAATGTGCAGGGAATTGGTAACATCCCTGTCGGCATGATCATATTAATTGTAGGCGGCCTGGGAATCCTGTTAGGTTTGATTACATTGGTACAGGGTCGTTGACCCCGGTTTCTTGTTCGAAAAAGCGAATCAGTTGGCGGCGGCAGGCAGTGTGTAACCTGTGCCCTGTATCTTCCTGACAATGGGTCAATTCGGCCCCAGTCGGTCCTAGTTGGGCAATTGCTTTTTGTGATTCACTGAAGGGGATGATCTGATCCTGGCTGCCGTGGGTGACCAGGATTGCGTTTTTGCTGAGAAGTCCGGGCGAAATAATAGTTTCGGCGCCATGTGGCAGAAATCCGGAAAGCGCGGCGGTTTTTCCGGTCCACGCCGGGTAAGTCAGAGCCAGCGTGTAAGCCAGCGCTGCTCCTTGACTGAAGCCGATCAGGTCTATCTTTTTTGGCGTGAGGCTGAAGCTGGAAACGAGTTGGTCGATGAGAGTTCTGACCTTTTGGGCGGATTGACGAAAGATCGAGAAATCAGCATCAGGCACAGATGTCCAACTGTATCCGATTTTTCCGGCAGGGTAGAGAGCACGCGGAGAGAAAATCCAGTAAGTTTCTGGCAGCTTTTCGGTAAAAATCCACATAGCATTTTCATTGCCAGTGAAGCCGTGCAGCAAAAGGAGGACATGCTTTCGGGAACTTCCCTGACGAAAGCGGATCGTCCAGTCCTGCATGGTTGTTAATTTGGTGTCAATCTTCATTTGCTCTTTTCAGGATCCATTCGATCACAACAAAGATGAGCACGATTGCCAGAATGGGCAGCAAACCGGACAGGATGCACAACAAGCCAGTCATTGCGGCGCCTGGGCCATAGATGAGAAGAATTAAACCACCGCCAACCAGAACTAAAAGCAAGATGCCGCCGATGATGAGGCGCAGATTGGTTTGTTTGGCGTATTT
Organism: Anaerolineales bacterium; assembly: GCA_020060485.1. The sequence continues at coordinate 37,048 of JAGVAB010000096.1, read as the reverse complement.
TCTCAGGTCTCTGTTCATTTGGGAAATATCCTGCGATATCCATAGTCGCGATCGAGATCACAATATTATGAAGTTATTATAACGTAGAGACAGCCTGGGGTAGACAGTGCTTACTTTTGGCAGCGTCAAGCAAACTTGATGCGAATAAGGGAGCGGCTGTGGCATTCATTCGCTACCCTCAAATCGTGGGTGGGATGCAACACTTATGTTAAAATGGACGCATGGATAAAAAAATCTTAGCCAGAAATCGCAAAGCGAAATTTGAATACTTTCTGATAGAGAGTTTTGAGGCAGGCATCGAACTGCGCGGCAGTGAGATCAAATCAATCCGCGCAGGGCAGGTGAGCCTAAGTGAGGCCTACATCCGCATTGATGGCAGACAAGCCTGGCTGGTCAATTCAGATGTGGCACCTTATGAGTCCGCCAACCGATATAATCATGATCCAAAGCGGGAAAGAAAGTTGCTGCTGCACAAAAAGGAAATCCGGTACATGTGGGATATGATTCGCCAGAAGGGGGTGACCGTTATCCCGACCATTTTGTATCTCAAGGATGGCCGTGCCAAGCTGGAGATTGCCATCGCCAAGGGTAAAAAACTTTACGACAAGCGTCAGGAAATTGCGAAGAGAGATGTGGAACGCGAACTTGAACGCCACAGCCGCATCGAATAGACAGGAGGCTCGATATTCATGCTGAAAAGCCCTTACATTGCCATGGTGGTTACCTTTGCTGTTGCATTCCTCTGGCTGCGGATCAACGATTATTTTGCTCATCGCGGTTGGGTGGACAGTGCACTCAGCAGGAAAATCATTCATATTGGGACAGGGCCGATCTTCGTGTTATGCTGGCTGCTTTTTCCTGATGTACCCATTTCCAGGTTTCTGGCCGCCCTGGTGCCGGCGGGTATTTCGGTGCAGTTTGCGGCTGTTGGCCTGGGTTTGATCCAGGACCCGGCTGCGGTAGACGCCATGTCTCGCGGTGGTGACCGGCGCGAAATATTGAAAGGTCCCCTGTTTTATGGAATTGTTTTCGTGGCATTAACGCTGGCATACTGGAAGGAGCATCCCGTGGGGCTGATTGCTTTAATGATGCTTTGCGGGGGAGATGGCTTGGCAGATGTGATTGGTTCAAGAGTCAAATCTGCACACCTGAAGTGGTCGGTAAAGAAGACTTGGGCTGGGTCAGCGGGGATGTTCTTTGGAGGCCTTTTCTTTTCGGTTGTGGTTTTGTCAATTTTTGTAGCGAGCGGGGTTTTTGGGGGAAACGCCGGTTTCCATTTTTGGCGGTTGGCGGTGATTGCTGCGGCAGCAATGTTGACCGAATCATTGCCGGTCAATGATGTGGACAATTTAACAGTGCCTTTGGTGGTCATCCTGGTGGGACATCTGTTGTATTAATCTGAGAGGAAAAATGATTGAAATCAATGGCAGTAATCTGACTTTGATTCAAATTGCAGATGTGGCCCGCCGGGGCGAGGAGGTGGTTCTCGGCGATCAAGGCAAGGCGCAGATCGCCATGTCGCGCGAGCGGCTTATGTCCATTTTAAATTCCGACCGGCCGGTTTATGGGATCAACACGGGTTTTGGAATCTTTGCGGACAGACGCATCCCTGATCGTGATTCGGCTGCCTTAAGCCGTAATTTGATCTTGAGCCATGCAGTCGGCACAGGGGCAGATCTTCCAGACGAGGTGGTGAGGGCTGCCATGTTGGTGCGGGCAAATACTCTGGCCAAGGGATATTCTGGAGTGCGGGAGGAGATTGTCCAAACGCTGCTGGCGATGTTGAATGCAGGCGTTACGCCGGTTGTTCCATCGCAGGGCTCGTTAGGGTCTTCCGGGGATCTGTGCCCGCTTTCACATATGGCTCTGGTCTACACTACGGACGAAAACGATCGAGACGAGGATTCTGGTTTTGCCTGCTTTAATGGCAGGCGCATGAGCGGTAAAGTTGCCATGGCTGAGGCCGGAATCCCTCGCATCATTCTTGGACCGAAAGAAGGCCTGGCGTTGAACAACGGGGCGACTTTCTCTGCCGCCCTGACAGCTCTTGCGGCTGTCGATGGCGCCTATTTGCTGGATGTGGCCGAATTTTCACTGGCGTTGAGCATGGAGGCTATGCTGGGGTGTTCCACCGCTTTTGATGTGCGTATACACCAGGCCCGCGGACATGATGGACAACTTCGAGTCGCTCGTCATGTCTCACGCCTGATCCACAAGAGCATGTTGATCGATTCTTCCGGCAGGGTGCAGGACGCTTATTCGTTGCGCTGCGCTCCACAGGTACAGGGGGCAGCCCGGGAGACGTTGAGCTTCGTACGGGGGATTGTGGAGAAGGAGATCAATGCCGCAACAGATAATCCATTGATCTTTGACGCAGACACAGTGCTTTCCGGTGGAAATTTTCATGGGGAGCCAGTGGGTTTTGCTGCTGACTTTCTAAGTATTGCCATGGCCGAAGTCGGGGCAATTGCAGAAAGACGCATCTTTCGGCTTACAGATGCCAAATTGAACAGCGGACTGCCGCCCATGCTGGTTGACCGCACAGAAGCAGCAGGCTTGAACTCGGGGATGATGATCCCGCAGTATACAGCGGCTTCGTTGGTGCTGGAAAACCAGACCCTGGCAAACCCCGATTCTGTCCATTCGCTGCCGACATCCGCGGAGCAGGAAGATCACAATGCCAACTCGATGGTTGCAGCCAGGCATACTCGCAGGATACTGGAGAATCTGGCACAAATATTGGCGATCGAGATGTATACGGCATCACGTGCCATTGACCTGCGGCTGCGCGAAACACCAGGAGCAAAGCTGGGTATTGGCACAAGGCAGGTTTATGGAAAATTGCGAAGCGTGGTTCCCTATCAACCTGGTGATGCCTGGTGGGCGCCCGAGATTGATAAAGTGCGATCGATGATCGACAAAAAAGAGTTTGTTGTTGAACGATGACCCGTTAGTCCCCGATTTGTGTGGGAAATGCAATTTGATGAATACGGATATAAATGGTAAGATATAGCAAAAATTATTGGATGTGAACATGATTAGTCGAAGAGAGTTTCTTAAGTTGAATATGCTGGGTGCCGGGGCTTTGATGTTAAAACCCTGGCAAAACTGGACTGCCTTGAGCCAAACCTGGCCGGACGCAGAAAAATTGGGGCGCAACTGCACGGATGGTTGGATCACTTTGCGCTCCCGGCCGACGACTGACAGCCAGGACCTGGGAAAGATCTACGAGGACACTGTGGTGGTGTGGCTGCGGGAAGTTGTTGGCGCGCCAGTTTCACTGAGCAGGCGTTGGGTTGAAACCCCTGATGGTTATTTGTACGCGCCTTCGGTGCAGCCTGTCCATAATCGTCCCAACAGTCCAGTAAGGGAAATGCCGGTCTCAGCTACACTGGGGCGGGGGATGTGGGTTGAGGTTACTGTGCCCTATGTGGATATTTATCCTGCAAATGCACCGTGCTCTGCATGGCTGCAAGAGGCGATTCACCCTCGCCTTTATTATAGTCAGGTGATCTGGGTGGATGATGTTCGCCAAAGTGACAGCGGACAAATCATGTATCGGGTGAATGAGTTGTATGGTAATTGCGGAGATATCTATTGGGCGGCAGCAGAAGCATTCCGTCCGCTAACAGATGAGGATCTATCCCCAATCCATGCTGAGGCATCTGATAAGAAGATCGTGGTGGATGTCAATCATCAAACGCTGACATGCTATGAAGGGAAACAGGAAGTCTATTTTTGCCGTATTTCATCCGGGGCGAAATTTGACGCTTCCGGGAATGTGGTGGAAAAGTGGGCTACGCCAGGCGGGCAGCACTTGCCGTGGAGAAAAACCATTTCATTGCATATGGCAGGCGGGTCTACCGGAGCAGGCTGGGATACCCCAGGTATTGCCTGGACGATTTTGTTTGATCCAAAAGGGGCGGCGATCCACTCCACATTCTGGCATAATGATTTTGGTGTGCCAAGGTCGCATGGCTGTGTAAATGCCAGTCCTGAGGATTCCAAGTGGGTGTTTCGGTGGGCTAGTCCGACTGTGACTTACGACCCGGGCGATGTTTCGCTCAGCGGGCCGGTCGGCACAATTGTAGATGTGGTGGGATAACAGGCCATTAATGATTACGGTAACTTTATATTACAGACAAGACTGTCCACAGTGCGATTCGACATTGGAGATGCTCAATGAACTGGCAGAGATGGTTCCACATCGATTGGTAAAAATTGATATTGACAGCGACCAGGATTTGACGGCAATGTATAATTCTGCTGTCCCTGTTATTCAGGTTGGGCCTTATCACTTGAAAAAACAATTCACCAGAATGGAACTGGAGGTTGTTTTGCGCTCGGCCCGTGATCGTGCTGCTCGTTTGGAGGAAGATGGGGGTGGAAAATACCAAGCCCGGCTGGACCGGGCTGGAAAGGTGAGCGGCGCTGACCGTTTCTCATACTGGCTTAGCAAACACTACATGCTGGCCTTCAATCTTCTCGTAGCTATATTTCTGGGGCTAACCTTTCTGGCGCCTGTGTTCATGCATTGGGGATGGGAACTGCCTGCAAAAGTCATCTATACTGCTTACCGGCCAATGTGCCACCAGTTTTCCTTCCGTTCCTGGTTCCTGTTTGGAGATCATCCATATTACCCGCGCCCCCTGGCCCACGTGCAAGGGGCGATGACTTATGACGAACTGGCAGCAATGATCCCTGACAGGATGATCATGGTAAATGGCATGCAGGCTTATGAAGCGTTTTCCCTGTCCAGTTTCCCTGAGAGATTGATCCCACCCGAAGAGGCGGGCTGGGAATTGAGCGCCCGGCGCTTCATTGGCGTTCATAATGATGAAATTCACACGGGATATAAAGTGGCATTCTGTCAGCGGGATGTGGCGATTTGGGGTGGCATCCTTGTGTTTGGGTTGATCTTTTCCGTTCTTCGCACGCGCATCAGGGCATTGCCCTGGTATTTATGGGTCGCTTTGGGAATCGTTCCCATCGGGCTGGACGGTGGTACTCAATTGCTGGCTTTTCTTTCAGGGATTTTGCCGGAATGGCTGGTTATCCGTGAAAGCACCCCATTCTTGCGAACGTTAACCGGTGGTTTGTTTGGTTTGATGACTGCCTGGATGTTTTATCCCTTAGTCGAGCAGACGATGGCCGACACACGTCGTTTTCTTCTCAGAAAATTTGCTGCCATTGAACAAGCCCAGGCAGACATGGATACAAAAAAGGATTAATCGATGCCTTTTGAGCAAACATGTCAAATTCGATACTTCACTTTTGATTTATTCCAGACCGCCCCAATCGTGCATGGAGTGTTTACCCGGCATGGTGGTGTGAGTCCGGAACCGTGGGCATCACTGAATTTGGGCGGGACGGTGGGCGATGAGCGCAGCTGTGTGATTGAGAACCGGCGGCGTGTTTTTGCTGCAGTAAATCTTCCAGTTGAATCAATACATGATGTCTGGCAGGTACACAGCGACCGTGTTGTCACCGCCAGGGTGCCGCGGCCTTTGGATCAGGAGCATGAGAAGGCAGATGCAATCATCACGGATAAACGTGATGTTACTTTATTGATGCGCTTTGCAGATTGCGTGCCCATTCTGTTGTATGATCCTGTTCGGCATGTTACCGGCATCGTTCACGCGGGTTGGAAAGGCACGGTTATGAAGATTGCCATGGTGACTGTGGCAGAAATGCAGCGGGTGTTTGGCTGTAATCCGGCTGATGTGCTGGCTGGAATTGGTCCCTCCATTGGGCCTAAAGAGTATGAGATTGGCACAGATGTGGTAGAGCAGGTGCGCTGTGCTTTCCCAGACTCGGCTGATACGCTGCTATGGAAGGTTAATGCACATTTTCATTTTGACTTATGGGAAGCCAATAAGCTGGCTTTGACCGAGGCCGGCGTGGGTCATGTCGAGATTGCCCGGATCAGTACGGCAGTTAACACAAAGGATTGGTATTCGCACCGTGCAGAGAAGGGACGCACCGGGAGATTTGGAGCTTTGATCGCTTTGAAATGAGGAACGCATGATGATGAACGGATTGGCAGAGGACATCAAACGAAAATTGGAGACCATTCAGGAGAAAATCGTTAAAGCTGCCATCTCCAGTGGACGGAATGCAAATGAGGTAAAACTGGTTACCGTGAGCAAGACCAAACCCGTGGAAGTCTTGCGGGCGGCGGCAGAGGCAGGCATTACCTTGTTTGGGGAAAATTACCCGGAAGAAACAGTGTCAAAAATTGAGGTACTTTCGCCGCTTTTTCCCGGGCTTGAGTGGCACATGATTGGTCATTTGCAGAGTCGCAAAGCCAGTCTGGTTGCTGGGCACTTTACCATGATGCACTCTCTGGATAGCGTTAAATTGGCAGAGCGTTTGGGCAGAAAGCTAAACGAATACCACCGAACATTGCCGGTGTTGCTGGAGATGAACGTCAGCGGTGAAGACAGCAAAGGCGGGTGGCCAGCCTGGAATGAATCTTTGTGGGAAGGATTACTGCCTGAGGTAGAAAAGATATTGGCGACAGATTCCCTGCTTGTTAAGGGGTTAATGACCATGCCGCCAATGTTTGATGATCCCCAGGCTGTGCGGCCATATTTTGTGAGAATTCGCCAGCTGCGGGACTGGCTGGCCAAAAGGTTTCCGCAATCGCAATGGGATGAATTATCCATGGGCACCAGCTTGGATTTTATTGTCGCAGTCGAAGAGGGAGCTACATTTGTCCGCATCGGAACAGCGATTTTGGGCTCCCGCGTAACCTGACCCTCGATTGACGCAAAAAGATATCTCCGGGGACTTTGGGAAACTGCGTGATTCGTAGTAGGGGTGCGGTGATTGCTGTATAATTAGAAAAACTTCAAAACAGGTTGTGTGATGATCATTTACATATTGCGTTCAATTCTGCGGATATTCTCTATTTTGGTGGTGATTGATGTAATCCTGTCGTATTTTATGGATCCTTTTCATCCTGCCCGCGTCTGGTTGGACCGAATCGTCCAACCTTTTTTGGAACCCATTCGGCGGACGATCCCTCCAATTAGCATGATTGATATCAGCCCCATCGTATTATTGTTGGTCATTCAGGTCGTCGATTTTATACTCAGAAGTCTGGCATAGAGGCACTTTGATGAAAAATCTTGGAAAGAAATTTCATGATGGCATGACTGGCGCAGCCCTGTCTGTTGCGGTAGATTATGGTTCAAAAACTGCGCGGGTGGCGAAGGTTTTAAAAGATGGGACGATCAGGATTGAATTGACCAGTAAGCAGGCTGGACATGAAGCCGATCAGGAATTGTTATCCTTTTTGAAGCAGACACTTGGGGTTTCTGAAAAGGATATGGAAATCCTGGCTGGTACAGATTCTGGTAAGCTGGTGTCAATCCTGAATGTTTCTCCGGTGGATGTGGAACATAGACTTGGACTTTGACGCCGGCAGCGCGGATTTAGAAAAACCAACCGCTCAGATGAGCGGTTGGTTTTTTAATAATCAATCAATCAATACATCCCGCTTAAAGAAAGGAACCAAAGTGCGTAAATACCTGCGTTCTGCAATGTGCCAGTGGTGCTCTGAGCGAATTCATTCAGGGCGAAAATGACTTCTGAGCGCGGAATGGTACGTAAATAGGTTAGGGCAGAAATCCTCTCATCTGGCAGACCGTTGGTCAGAGCCTGAAGGAGCAGATCAACCGGGGTTTTGTCAATCCCGATACTGGCACCTTGCTTGGCTGCAAATGCAAGCAGCCAGGGGGATTCCGAAGGGGGCGGCAAGGGGACCGGTATGAACGGGCTTGGTTGATCCATTGCCTCAACTGCCTGGGTTGCTGCATTTCGTACAACCCATTGACCATCTTCAATAGTCGCAATTTCAAGCAGATTGCGCGACCAACCCTCTCTGATCTGGGCCAGGCCGAAAACGGCGGCACGACGCACCAGCAAATTCTTTGAGAGGATCGCCTCTTTCAAGGTCTCGTGCCCTTCAGGGGGTTTGTTGGCCAGAATTTCTGCGGCAGCCAGTTGCAGCGCTTCATCTTCACTGACGAGTGCTTCGGCCACGGCCTGGATGGCGGGTGCGTTCCAGATTGCACCAAGCGCCAGACAAGCTGCTTTACGTATGTTGGGGTCTGGGTCAGCGAACAGGCTGTTCAGCGCTGGAACAGCATTAGCATCGCGTATTGCCCCTGCACCCAGGGCAGACAACAAACGGACTTCCGGGGGACCCGTTTCAATCAAATTCCTGAACAGAGTGGAAACTGAGGGGTCATTTGCGGCAACGAATGCGGCAATGAACCGCGCGCGAACTGCCACCGGGATGGATTGGTTGAAAAGCAAGCTGAGCATGTATTTCAGGGTTTGCGTGCGCCATCGCACTTCTTGAGGGGTATCTCTCAGCCAGCGGGCAGTGAAAAGCAAATTTGTGAAAAGCAAATCGGATTCCTGGGCAAGGGCGCGCTTATGCCAGGTGGATGTTCTGTCCTGGTTGGATAGAAAATGCAGAGTCTGGCGGTTGATCTCCCAGTGTTCATCCGCAGGTATCTCGGATTCCGGGGATGAAATCGCGTAGCTTGCCAGATATCCGGCAATGAGGGGGTGCGAAAACCTTAGCAGGCGGTGGGCATGTTCTGCAAAAACACCGCTTTCAAGCAAGTCGGAAATCGCCCTTTCACTGGAGGAAATCTTTTGTTTTTGGAGACTTTCCTGGCGTTGCAGGATATAGTTTTTCCGCGCCTGGCCGGACTCACTAGCCTGAAGAGCGCTGTCTTCATTCTGGTCGGAAAGAACCTGGTCGGGATTAAATTTTGAAAGAAATCGGTTGGCTTGACCATACAGAATGGAGGTTTGTTCTTGAACCAAAAGTTCTTTGGCAAGGCTCTCCATTGCCAGCCGCGGCAATGATCTCGTCGAAAAACGGCTGATATAGGCTTCCATGGCATTCAAGGGACTCAGGCCATGCAGGTCACCAGCGTAAACTCCCCAGATAAGCAAAGACCACTCCAGTGGAGAAAGCAACATCTTGAAGTTTTTGATCCAGTTCTTGAGCAGAAACGAAGTCAACATTTGTTTGGCAGGATCCACCCTGGATGAGTCCTGCCAGGCAGCATCCCATTTTTCAACAAATGTTTCCACCTCTGCTGCACCCCATGGTTTCATTGTCAACGGGTAAAACCCAAGTTGTACCAGGGCGCCGATGTGGTGGGGTGATCCTGTCGTGAGGGTTAATAATCCATCACAGGTTTCCAAAAGCCTCTTAAGATAAGCCGTGGCGCGTTCATGTTCCTTGTGATTGAGCTCGTCAAGTCCATCGAGAAGTAATACAGCCCTTTTTGACTGAATGGCGATTGTTAATTGTTTGGACAAGCCGCGGGTTTGCCGTCCAGGATTCTGAAGGAGTACTGCGTCCAATAGAATTTGAAGCGGATCATGCTGGTCGTCCAGGTTTTCAGGAATATCGATATCGAGGATGTGTAGAAAAATAGGCATCAAGTTGCAAAGAAATCCCACTGTCTCATCCCGATTGGCAATCTGTGAAGCCAGGATGGCCAGAGATGTCGTTTTTCCTGACCCCGGGTTTCCAACGGCAACGATCCTGGCTTTTTTCTGTAATGCTTCCGCTGGAGACAAGGAAGGGCAAGGATACTGGGCGGCCAATTCGGGCCAATCTGGCAGGAAGGGTATCACCTGGGAGGTGATGGAGGCCGTAGACAGGTTTTCGGGGATATCGTTCTCAGGCTCGAACTCGATGGGCGGAACAAGCAATTTGGGGGCTAAGGCAATGGTCTGTAGAGGAAAAAATGAGCAGCAGAGATGCATTCCCTGGGCGGATTCCAATACATTCAAGCTATAATGGATTTCATCAGCCGTCCGTCTCTGATGCTGGACGGCAATAGCGCTTTTTTGTTGCAGCTCCTTAATTTTAGGGAGGTATCCCTTATATTTTCTGTATAGCCACCAAAAAACAGTGGCGGCAGCAAACCCCAACCAAAACGAAAGATGGTCAATGCGGAAGTTTCTTAACCAGGAAAGCATGTTCAACCTGCAAATAATATCCTTTTGCAGAATGGGCAAAAGGTGATTTCTTTGGGAGATCTTGCCGCCTGGAGCGTGGAGGATTGCAAGGCAGTGCCGCACGCAACGCAAGCATCATCTTCAACTGGGGTAACAGCCGAACCAGATTTATTCTTGATCAATTGATCATACATTCTGATGAGTTCTGGACTGATGGAACCAACGATCACTTCTCGCTCCGAAAGCAGCCGCTCACGGGATTTCATCAACTGGGAATATTCACCCCGCAGGGTAGCCTGGTCACTTAAGGCATCTGCCTTGGATTGGATGATGCCTTGGTCTGCCAATTTGTGGGTTGTTTCTGTTTCTTCGAGGAGGATCATGGCAGTCAATTGTTCATCTTCAAATGCCGCTAATCGTTTTTTGTTGGAAGCCACATCCATTTGCAGGTCTTGCAGTTCTTTGGGGCTGGTGATACGGCCGCTGTACAGCTTTGCATCACTGGTTTGAATTTTATCGCGTACTTCTTTTACTTTTTCTTCAATGGAGCGCAGATTTTGCTGGGCTTTTCTCAGGTTCTGGACAGCCTGTTGCAATTCTTCTTGGGCAGATTGCACGCGGCGATCACCGTTGATCTCTCTTTGAATTGCGGTCAGGCGAGTTTCAACGCGTTTGATCTCGGTGTCCAATATTTGCAGTTGGTACAGGCTGGATGCAGGATTCATATATGCGATTATAAGGTAGGTGTTCACGATAGGCAAGCCAGAAATGGGGTTTCGTCTAAATTGCATAAAAATTGCGAGACAGTTTATTCTAATGTATACTTTGCAAGATGAAGCAGATCAAAAATTTCAGTCTGAAATTGTTCATTTTCCTCGCAGTGTATGCTGCCGCCATCATCGTGCCATATTGGGTGGGCAGTATATCTGGTGGCGAGTCGCATGTCTTTGGCGGTTTCTTGTTGAACCCACTGGATGGCAACAGTTATCTGGCCAAGATGCAGCAGGGTTTTGAGGGAAACTGGCGATTCAGACTGCCCTTCACCAGCCAGCCAGGGGAAGGAGCGTATCTGTTCTTGTTTTATTTGTTTCTTGGACATTTCAGCAGGTGGATGGGGCTGTCATTGATCTGGACATTCCACTTCTGGCGGGTGATGTCCAGTATTTTTTTACTCTTCACATTGCGAAAATTTTTTGAAAGTATCTTCCCTGAAGATGAAGAATCCACTTGGCGGGCGTTTGTTCTGGCAAGCATCGGCAGCGGTCTGGGATGGATCGTTTTTCTTTTTGGGGAAATGACAGCAGATTTCTGGGTGGCTGAGGCCTATCCCTTTTTGTCCAGTTACGCCAACCCGCATTTTCCTTTGGGCCTTGGTTTAATGTTATGGATATTGATATTGTCCGTTGATGGCCGCGGGGGGCAGTGGCTCACAGGTTTACTGGCGCTGATCTTAGGAATTGTGCTGCCCTTTGGGGTGGTAGTTGCCTGCATGGTGCTTGGCGGGTTGCTTGCATTCGATCTGCTGACCCACCAAAAGGTTAATGTGCTGCCTCTGGTTTGGGTGACAGTGTTCGGTGGAGCAATGATTGCCTATCAGGTTGCGGTTACCCGCCTGGATACTGTGTTTTACAATTGGAATCTTCAAAATTTAACCCCTGCCCCTGTCTGGTGGGACCTGCTGGTGTCTTTTTTGCCGGCCTTGTTGGCTGCTTTGGTGGGAATACTGGCCGTGGTCAAAGGGATGCCCAGGAGCAAAAAGTCTATGCTTGTGATCTGGCTCGCAGGAGCGATTGTTTTGCTTTGCCTGCCGGTAAATTTACAAAGACGATTCATGCTGGGATTGTATATACCGGTTGCCGGACTTGCAGTGGAAGGCTGCCGGTGGATAAGCAATAAGTGGCGAATGTCTTCTGGATTTCTGTACAAAGGCTTGTTGGTTTTATCTATCCCAACAAATGTTGTGTTATTGCTTGCCGGGGTTTTTGGGGCTATAACTCATAATCCTGCGGTGTATTTGACGAGGTCTGAACTGCAAGCCATGGAATGGTTAGCACAGCAGCCAGGAGAGTGTTTGGTGGTTTCCTCCCCACAGACGGGCATGTATCTGCCGGGGCATAGCGGCTGCCAGGTTATGTACGGGCATCCTTTTGAGACCGTAAATGCTCTTGAAGAAGAAGAACGGGTGGAAAGTTTCTTTGGTGGTCAAATGACAGAAAACGAAGCCAGGCAGTATTTGACCGAAAACAGGATCGGCTATGTCTTCTTTGGCGCGCGGGAAGCAGGGATGGGCCAACCAGAGGTTCTGCGTTTACTACCGCCTGTTTATTCAAAAGACGAGACGACCATCTTTGCGGTGGAACTCGAATGACAAGATATCAAAAGATATTCCTGTTGCTCGTTTTGGCGTTGCCTTTTGGACTGTTGCTTCCATTTCTGGATCAATTTGCTTACCCGTTGCATTCGTCCTATTCTGATGTAACCATTTCCCATTTTCCTAATCTGGTTTATTTGCAGCAAAGCCTGTTTGCCGGACGGGGAATCCCGTTATGGTCAGATGCCATCCTGAGCGGGTATCCATTCTTTGCCAATCCGTTGTCTGGTATGTGGTATCCGCCGTTCTGGATGGCGGTTTTTTTCAAGGGAGCGGCTGGGTTAAACCTGGTTGTGCTGGCTCACCTGTATCTGGGTTCATTGGGCATGGCGCTTTACCTGATGGAGGATGACAATCCCTTCTGGGCAGCTATTTTGGGCGGGGTGGCTTTTGGCAGTATGCCAAAGGTGTTTTCGCATTTTACGGCAGGGCATATCACCATGGTCTGTGCGGTGATGTGGACGCCATGGTTATTGCGGATCGAGAGAAAGCGAAATTCTGGCGGCTGGGACGGAAAAGCCACCATGTTTAGCGGTATTGTGCTGGGACTCATTGCCCTGGTTGATCTGCGCTGGGCGGCCTATGCCGGGGCGTTATGGCTGGCGTATCATGTCTGGCGGTGGGCAGCTCTCTGGCCTGGGCGAACAGCGATGGGCCTCAAGGAAATGGGACGAGGTTTGGGGCGCTGGGGCATTCAGGCGTGCGGGACGGTGGTTATTGCCTTGGGGATTTCTGCACCGCAGCTAGTTCCCTTGTTGCGGTATTCCGCACAAACTACCAGAGAGCTGTTGAGCACGACAGACAATCTTTCGTATGCGCTGCCGGCGGAGCGATTGATCACCCTGTTTTTTCCGGATATTGGGGGGTATGCGGAGTGGGTTGTTTATCCGGGCGCTTTGATGCTGCTATTATTCATTTGGGCGCTGATGGATGGCAACGCCTTGCGGAAAACCGGATTTTGGCTGATCGTTTTAGTGTTGAGCGGGCTGTATGCATTTGGCGAGGCCTTTCCACTGAATCGTTTTATCGCAAACTTGCCGGGTTTCAGCCTGCTGCGGGTACCCTCGCGAGCGGTTTTTATCAGCAATCAGGCATTGATCGTTGTTGCCAGTCGGGCAGCCGGTCACTTGCTTCACGGGGCGGATGGCTCAATGGCCGAAAAGAAGAAACGTTACCAGCCGTTGGTCTTGACGGCTGTGGTGATGGTGGTGGTGATTTTACCGCTGGCTTTTTGGCTGCTGGGCAATAGCATGCCTTTCGACATGGTCTGGGGGGCAATAAATTTCTCGATAGCTTTGATTCTCTTGCTCCTTGTAGCCAATAAAAAGATCGAGAACCGATTTGCGGGTGGTATATTGCTGGCTGTGCTGGTGCTGGATGTGGGTATTGTGAATCACTGCGGTGCCAGTTACTGGCCGCTGTCAAAAGCAGCAGCACAGTCAGAGGCGGTGGCCGCTTACCTGACCAGGCAGGACGGCACTTTCCGGGTTTATTCACCTTCGTATAGCATTCCTCAGCATACTGCGGTGTTGCATGGATTGCAACTGGCCGACGGGATTGACCCTTTGCAGTTAAAAACCTATGCGGATTATATGCGTTCCGCAACAGGGGTAGATGTGCCTGGATACAGCGTTACCTTGCCGCCTTTTGTATCCGGCCAGCCTGCCAGGGATAATGAAGCGGCGACACCCGATGCAGAGCAGTTGGGTAAATTGAACGTGCGGTTTGTTGCTGCCGAGTTTGACCTGAATACTCCCGGTTTGCTTCCTGTGGCGCGATTTGGCGACACACGGGTCTATGAAAATACGGCATTTTACCCGCGCATGTGGGTTCAGTCGGGAAGGCAGATTTCACATACAGGGATTAAAACCGTCGCGGAACTTTCAGTTGATCCTGACCGGCTTCGCGCCAGGGCGGAAGGGCCAGGGGTAGTGGTGGCTTCAGAGATCATGTATCCGGGCTGGAAGGTGCGACTAGACAATGAACCAGCAACAATACTCACTGTTGAAGGGCTTTTCAGAGGGGTGGAAATCCCGGATGGCGAGCATATAATTGAATTCTATTATCAGCCTCCAGAGTTGTTGGCCGGTGTGGGTATCGGCCTGCTGGTATGGGCGTTGATTGCCGGGTTTACTTTTTATATGTATCGAAAGCGGGCATGATGCCGGACAAAGTTGAACGGAAATGGGTTTGGTTATATGCGCTGTTCGTAATGGTGATCACAACCGTGCCTTACGCGCTTGGATTTATCCTGCAGGGTGAAGAGTGGCGTTTTACCGGTTTTATTTTTGGCGTTGAGGATGGCAATTCGTATATTGCCAAAATGCTTACCGGTGCGCATGGGGCATGGTTGTTTCGAACGCCCTACACTGCGTTCCCGCAGCGTGGTGTATTGGCATTTTTGCCTTATTTGCTTCTCGGAAAGTTGTCGCTTGCAAGTGCCAGGCATGAAAGCCTGGTTTGGTGGTTTCACGTATTCCGCCTGGCCGGTGGTTTCATGATGGTCCACGCCACTTATCAATTTGTGTCGGTTTTCATTGAGCGTATACCGAGCCGTAGACTGGTGACTGCCATCGCAACTGTGGGGGGTGGTTTAGGCTGGCTGGCTGTTACTGGCCTAGATGGATTGTGGCAAAACAGGTTGCCGTTGGAATTCTATTCGCCGGAGACTTTTGGTTTCATGTCCCTGTATGGCTTGCCGCATTTGTCCTGTGCCAGAGCGCTGCTGCTATGGGGACTGGCACAGTATTTGCGCAGCGGGGCGCGCTCCTGGCAGGACGGTTTCTTCACGGGAAGTTTGTGGCTTCTACTTGGCTTGATGCAGCCAATGACGGTTCTGATTGGCGGGGTTGTTATTGGTGTACACTTGCTCCTGACCGGTGTGATGGCAACATCAAGGGGAGCCGACCTTCAATCTCAGTGGAAAACGGACTTCCATTATGCGCTTGGCATGGCAATTCTACCTGCGCCATTGATCCTGTATACTGCCGTTTCATTCCTGACAGACCCATTTTTGTCCACCTGGTCCGCACAGAATATTCTTCCCTCCCCGCCGCTGCCGGATTACTTGCTGGCATATGGCTCGATGCTGATCCTGGCTGGATTTGGAATTCAATCCATTCATAAGTGGACGAAGGACAACCGTTGGTTTTTGCTTTTGGGGTGGGTGGCCATTTTCCCTTTACTGGCCTATGCACCTTTTAGTGTCCAGCGCCGACTGACTGAAGGCGTCTGGGTGGCAATTACCATACTGGGGATTGCAGTACTCGATACCTTTAAGCCGCGCATGCAACGGGTCATTCGTATATTTTTATTATCCTCCTTTTTACCGGGGTTGATTTTTATTGCGGGCGGCTTGGGAACGGTGATGCAATTGAAATCTCCGGTGTATCGCCCAGCCAAAGAGGTGGCTGCCTTTGAGCATTTGGGAATCGCCGCAGACCCGGGAAATATTGTGATTGCTTCTTATGCTACCTCAAACCCGCTGCCATCCTGGGCTCCTTTGCGAATGTTGATTGGTCATGGCCCTGAGAGTATTCACCTGAAAGACATGAAATTGCGTGTAGAAAATTTTTACCAGGCTGATGCTGACGATGCGGTTCGCAGGGCGCTGCTGGAGGAATTTGCGGTGCGGTATGTGTTTTGGGGGCCGCAGGAACGTGAATTGGGTGAATGGCAGCCTTCACAGGCGAATTTTTTGCAAGAATGGTATGAAAAAGATGGGTATCATATTTACAGAGTTGTTGACTGAAATTGGATGAGGTGATTGCAGCAGTGCGACGAAAAACTTCTGTTCATGACTTGTTTCCTTATATTTTTCTTTGCCTTGCGCCTTTGCTGCTTTTGGGCAGGATCATGGTGACCGGAAAGGCATTATTCTGGGGATTGCCTGCGTTGCAATTCATTCCCTGGCAGGCTTACGCCTGGGAACAATTGAGCATGGGTGTCTTCCCGCTGTGGAATGATTTGAATGGGATGGGCGCCCCATTTCTGGCTAATTATCAACTGGCCTTGTTCTATCCGCCCAGCTGGATATTGTATGGTTTTGCGGCGTTGGGCGGGGTTCCCTGGCTGGCCTGGGGAAATACCTTGCTGGTGTATGTGCATTTGGTTTGGGCTGGGATTGGCATGATACGGCTGGTCAGGCAGATGGGTGGAAAAGCTCTGGCCCAGACCCTGGCTGCATTGAGTTTTTCAATGAGCGGTTATTTTGTAGCGCGCCTGGGTTTCTTTTCGATCATATGGGCCGGAGCGTGGATGCCCTGGGTAGTGCTTTGCGCCTCACGGATCGCTTCTCCCCTACGGGGGAAAGAAGCGGCAACTGGAGCAGGCTTTATTCCGCTGCCTTTGGCAGGATGTGTGGCCATGATGCTGCTGGCTGGCCATGCCCAACTCAGTTGGTACATTTTGTTATATGTCACAACCTGGGTTGGCTTTGGGGCGATGAGTCATTATGGCGCAAGGGAGGCACTGGTTTCTCTGGTTCGTCTGGGTTTGGCATATTTTGTTGCTGTTGCGTTGAGTGCAGTGCAGCTGCTTCCTACGCTGGAATATCTCTTGCTGTCGCAGCGGAACGCGGCGGTGGATTATGAAACGGCAATGGCGTATTCGTTTTGGCCGTGGAAGATGATCACCTTTCTCGCCCCGGATTTTTTCGGCAACCCGGGAATGGGCAATTATTGGGGGTATGCCAGTTATCACGAAGATGGCATTTATATTGGCTTGCTGCCCTTCCTTTTGGCGGCGGGTACTTTCCTGGCTTTATTTAGCAGGCGAAAACGGGAAAAAATAAAGGAGAGCATGCCCTTGATCCGTTTTCTTTGGGTATTGATTGTGATTGGCATGCTGCTCGGAATGGGAAAATTCACCCCGGTTTTTCCGTTCCTGTTTGCGAATGTGCCTACATTTGATATGTTTCACGGCCCGGTTCGCATCATGGTCTGGGTGGTGTTTTCCCAGGCTTTGTTGGCAGCTGTGGCAGTTGAACATCTCTGGGAGCGTCCGTCTGGCCGCACACTGTATTGGACAAGGCTGGCTACTGCCGGTGCTGTGGCGGTGACTCTGGGTGCGTTTGGGGGATGGTATTTTCTGCAAGAGATCAGCCCAACATTCATTCGGGCTACAGCCATTTCCGGTATCTGGGGGGTAGGTTTTGGTATTTTGACCTTAACCAAACCCGATTCTGAGGGCGTGCCAGCAAGAACCTCATGGTGGCGGATTATGGTTGGTTTATGGGTGGGGCTGGATCTAATAACGGCCGGATGGTGGTTGAACCCTGGAATTGCAATGGATTATTTTGCTCCGCCAGCCAGGGAGTCGGTTCTTGCGGATTTGGCCGGCGAAGGCCGGGTTTACCAATCTTTGGCAGATAATTACCGCTTGAAATTTAAACGCTTTGTGCGGATAAAGGATTATCAAAGCCTTGAGCCAATGAGCACCATGCGGCTGCTGGCTCTCCCTAACGTGAATATGCTGGAGCAGATTTCCTTTGTGAACAACTTTGACCCATTTGCGCCTGAAAGATACACGATCTGGATGGAAAATCTGGAGGGGTTGCCCAATGATGAACTTTTCAGATGGTTGTCGGTCATGAATGTTACTGTGAATGAGCGCGTTGATCCACAACAACCGCTTGGGGTTGAATATCTTTCGCTTGTTGCGGAGGGACGGTTTTCCTGGCGGGAATGCGCTTTGATCGTCGAGACAGGAGAAGATGCCTGGAGAGCAGTGCAGAATTTGTTGGCTCATCCTGTTGCAGAAGCTGAAAGGTATGTTGTGATTGAAGGCAGGCCTCCCTATGGAGAGAAATGTGCAAGCATGGACAAGGGAGAAATATCAATTATGCGAACCAGGCCCGATCAAGTTACCCTTTCTGTGACCAGCAGAGGGGGTGGGTGGCTGGTAATGCGTGACGTGTGGTACCCTGGATGGCGTGTTTTTGTGGATGGGCGCCCCGCAGAGCATTATCAAGCGGATTACCTGTTCCGGGCGGCGGCCGTGCCTGCAGGAACCCATACGGTCAAGTTTGTCTATTCGCCATTGTCATTTTATGCGGGATTGTGCGTCAGCCTGAGCGGTTTTTTGGTAATTTCTACTATAATCATGATCAAGAGACGAAATCGTGTTTTGGAACAGGGAGTGGCAAAAAAATGAATATCCAGGATGTCCAGCCATTTGCTCAACGCATCATTGAAAACCTTGAAAAGGTTATCGTCGGGAAGACACCGGCGCTGGAGTTGATCGTAACAGGTTTGCTCTGTCAAGGCCATTTGTTGATCGAAGATGTTCCCGGGGTTGGCAAAACAATGCTGGCGCGCAGCCTGGCGAAATCACTGGGTTGCAGCTTCAAGCGCATTCAATTCACACCAGATATGCTACCCAGTGATGTGACAGGGGTTTCGATCTTTAACCAGGGAAGCCGGGATTTTGAGTTCCGGCCTGGCCCTTTGATGGCGCAGATTGTGCTGGTGGATGAAATTAACCGCGCTACTCCCAAGACCCAATCTGCATTGCTGGAGGCGATGGAAGAGCGCCAGATTACCGTTGACGGTGAAACGCATCAATTGCCATCGCCATTTATGATCCTGGCCACCCAGAACCCAATCGAATACGAAGGCACTTTTCCCCTTCCTGAAGCACAGTTAGACCGGTTTTTACTGCGGATTCGTCTGGGCTATCCCAGCGTTATGGATGAAGTTAAAGTTTTGGAACTTCAACAGCTTCGTCATCCTATTGATACTATTTCTGCAGTAGCTGCTACAGAAGAGCTGCTGGACGCACAGGAAGTGATCAAGACCGTATTTGTTGCTCCTGTCCTTAAACGGTATATTGTCCAGATGATTCGCTTGACACGCGAAAGCTCGGATGTGTATCTGGGGGCAAGCCCACGCGGGAGTTTGGGGCTGTTTCGGGCTGCGCAGGCCAGGGCTGCAATGAAAGGCAGAGAGTTTATCTTGCCTGATGATATTAAGTATTTGGCAGAGACGGTTTTGGCGCATCGCATTGTGGTGGACCCGGCGGCAAGGTTGAGAGAAATTGATGCAGCAGTGATCCTGGAAGAAATTTTGCGTACGTTACCAGTCCCGTCCAGTGGCTTCACCCAATAGAGTGACAGTGAAACAAAGTAGTTTTTCCCATATGAGGCTGCGGCGCACTTTTTGGGGCGTCTTGTCGGTGTTGGCTGCCAGCATTTGGGGAACTATTCGCACCCAGGATGAAATCTTCCCGAAAATAACATATCTTTGCCTCTTACTACTTGTTACCAGCCTGATCCTGGGACTTCTGTCTGTTAGAGGTTTCCGTGTCAAGCGGGTTTCACGTGAATTCCGCAAAGAATATGGGCAGGTCTTTGAAGAGCGATTTGAAATTCACAATGCCCTGTCTTTCGTGCGGCCCTGGATAGAAGTTCGGGATGGGTCAAACCTGCCCGGGGGAAGCGGGGCAAGGGTTTTATCCTGGCTTGGCAAAAAGGATACCCGTAATTACTCAGCCTATACTTTATTGCTGCAACGCGGTGATTATGTGCTTGGGCCAACCATTTTGCATTCTGGAGATTTGTTTGGCCTTTTTGAATTTCAGAATCTCATTCCACATCAAAAGCATCTGCTGGTGCTGCCATACATTACAGAACTTGATTCTTTTCCCTATCCGCCGGGCTTACTTCCTGGAGGAAAGGCGCAAAGATTCCGCTCACTGGATGTTACCCCGCACGCAAGCGGTGTAAGAGAATATGTGCCAGGAGATGCTTTGAAACGCATTCATTGGCCGAGCACGGCAAAGAAGAATAAACTGATCGTCAAAGAATTTGAACAAAACCCGAGAGCTTCCGTCTGGATACTGTTGGACGCACACAAAAAAGTGCATTTTGAATTACCTTACGAGCTCCAGGATCCTAAGGTAGACCAGTTCTGGTTGTGGCGACACAGGCAGGATGTTGCCTTACCCCCGGCGTCTTTTGAATATGCCGTCAGTATCAGCGCTTCGATTGGCCGGTATTTTATCCGCAAAGGGAAAGAGGTTGGTCTTGTGTGCGCAGAAAAAAAGCTGCATATCCTGGCTGCGGAGCATGGGGAGCGGCAGTTGGGGAAACTACTGGAGTTACTGGCTTTTCTAAAGCCCGAGGGTGGGATGCCGCTGCAAGGGTTGGTTGCTTCTCAGTCGCCCCACATCTCACGCGGCAGCGTGGTGGTTTTGATCACACCGCTGTGCGACGATGGGCTGCTGAACTGCGTGGATCAAATCTTGCGGCGTGACTTGCGGCCAATCGTCGTTTTGCTTGACGGGCAAAGTTTTGGGGCAGAACTTAGTGTTGATCCACGTGTGATCTCCGGCCTGGGCAAACGCAATGTGCCAACGGTTATCGTAAAAAACGGCGATACTTTGAAAATGAGCCTTGAAAAAGGATATGCAATGAATTCCATGCGGGAATGGAAGCCGGTTTTTGATCCAAAAACCAGGGGGATTGGGCCTAATTCTGTTTGAAAATTTCGCGTAACCAAGAAATCAATTCGTCTGGCATATAGGGTTTCAATAAAAAGCCATCTGCACCAGCTTGGAGGCAGATGGCTTTCATATCCATGCCGGATGTCATCAGGACGTGCATGTCTTTTAGCTGCTCGTCTGACCGAATTTCAGTCAGAAGATCCACGCCGCTGGAGTAAGTGAGGTGCACGTCAAGCAGTACAGCGTCAGGTTTTTCCGCCCTCACGAACTCGACAAAATCATCGCCCTGTTTTTCAATATATGCTTTTGCAGAGAAACCTTCCATGCCTAACAAAGTTTCCAGTAAGGTACGCATGGTTGGATCATCATCAAAAAGAACAATCTTCTTTATCCCATTGGTTTGTGGCATTTCTACTTCCGAATATGTTGTCAAGCTCATTCAATATTGTGAAAACCGGTTTGTCAATTCCCGCCTGACTGGAACTGGCGCCCCTGGCGGGACTCGAACCCACAACCTGCGGTTTAGAAGACCGACGCTCTGTCCATTGAGCTACAGGGGCCATTATCTGCGATGGTTTTTTGCTTTGTCGCAACTTGCGAATTATAAACCAGCTTTGCCTATTTGTGGCAGGGACGAATTCCTTTGTACACAGTTGGGCCTGCAATGGTGCGCAAAATGATATCAGCCGATTTTGAAGTTTGGTCTGCAATTTCGAGCGGGGTCAGGGGAGTATTGCCATTTGCCAGAAATAATCGAAATACTGCATTGACCAGAGAGGTCTGCGGGGTAATGAAATCTGGTTGTTTGGCGCAATGGGAGATCAAGGTGTGTTGCAGTCCATCCACCTGATGCACTTCAGCGGTTTGCGGGTCAATCCAGTCAATCAGCGTACCCTGTTCGAGCTCATCGAATTGGCGCCTATGCTCTTCGCACAGGTAACTCTGCAAATAAACCTGCCAGTTGTTGTCATACTCTTTCCACCAGTCAAAATCAATGTGAAACGGTGTGTCTTTGGTTGGTTTTACCAGGCTAAAAGCTCTTTTCTCAGTCATGTTTACCTCCGGTGCGCGACGATTCCTCAATGCGGAAGTATAGATCACCGAGGTGATTTGCCCAGGAAGAATTGGACAGCACATCCAGAATGGCCCCTGGGGGACAGCGGCGAACGATGTTGACAGCAGCATACAGCTCAAGGGCGTGAACATGTCCTTGAGGATTCAATTTTGCCAACTCTTGCAGCATGGAAAAGACAATCTTCTCAAATGGCCTTTTGAGCAAGGACTTCTTTTGCCAGAGATCGTCCAGAATGTCCGTTTCTGGAACGGCAATCGCCATACGATCATTGAAACCAGGTGTGACGAGTTGCTTCAACATGGCAAAAACGACGCCGCCATCATTGCCGATCAGAGCTGTGCGCACCCATTCCCGATTTGGCCGGCGTTTTTCACAGCGGACGACAACCTTGCCTGGGTGATCGCCGCGGCGGATAAATACCATGCTTCCAGGGATGAGAACGTGCTGTTCGTACCACTCTTTCAAGCCGAAGACATATTTCGAAGGTCGGACCACCCAACCAGGAAAGGTCTCATTGGTGTCTGCATCAATGAATGAGAATTGAACTCTGGGTGCTTCGTAGGCTGTAGGGAAAAGGCGGTGTATCCTGTCAGACAAAGGCAATGTTCCGGCCCGCCAATGCGGGAAGATCAAACTAACAGGTACCTCTTCATCATCCTGGCAACACTCGCTTTCGGCTTGCAGCTCATCGATCACGTCATTCTCGAGCATCTGGATCAATGATTTGGTTTGTTCCTGGTCAAAATCAAAATCTTCATGCTGCAAAAAAATGGGAACCTCCCGAACCATTTCGGGCTCGAGACGTTTCAAGAACCATTGAGTTTCGCCGGCAGGGCCAACCTCATCAAACCTTTGATCTTCTTGCAGAGAATAATTCAATGAGAATTCAGTCAGTTTCAGGTTAACATCTGTGGGCAGCTCGATTTGCTCCAGAATGGAGGAGGTGGAGAGTGGGCCGCCAGCTTCCATTTCCAGCAGCGCTTCGGCCATGTTTAGATAGCCAATGTTGATATCAACCAGTAGCGCTTCCGGGAACCAGCGTCCGGCAATTTGTACCAGGCCTTCGTTTTGCTCCAGGGTCTCGGAAAGGCGCATTTTCAACACATCGCCATGTTGTTTGACCAGATTGACAGGATTCAAGATGGGATCATCATCAGTGATGGATTGAACCAGGTTCAGGGCGTGATCATCCAGGCTGCTGGCAAAGCTGCGCTCTTCTCCGGTTTCCATTTCCACAACAAGTACTTCAAAATCAGACACATCAGGGTTGATGCCTGGTCGCACAGCGGAAATCTGACCTTTTTGATATCCCAATGAAGGGAAGGTCAAAGTTTGGCCAATTTGATATTTTTCTTTTGGCAGATAGATTTGCGCGGTTGACGTGATCTCTTTTTCGATGTTTTGCTGTTCCTTCTGTATCCTGTTAGCGATCAGGGCTTCAAGTAATTGCAAGGAAGTGAGAGGGGTTTCTACTTCTAGCAAGTAGCCGTAAAGGAATTCCAGGTCTTCTTCGCCAATCTGAAAGTTGTTCCAATAATTTTGGTCTAGTTTGGATTGAATAGTGTTCATAGTTACCATAATTGTTACCTGGGGGCTGTCAAAATACTCTCTTTTCTAAAGATGTTTTATTATACCGTAGCTTGATCGCGAACATTGACGGCAATCAGGGGAAGGAAGTGCCAAGCCATTCCAAGGGATTAACCTGGACTCCTCCAGCCCAGACTTCCCAATGCAGATGAGGTCCGGTGGAGCGGCCCGTATTACCAATTTTGCCGATGAGCATACCTGGAGTAACCTGATCGCCGATATTGATGTAGGTTTCTGCCTGATGGCAAATTCCGCTGAAAACGCCTTGCCCGTGGTCGATGTAGGTGGCATTGCCACATATTTCCAACGGCCCGGTGAAAGCTACCACGCCCGCGGCCGGGGCGTAAATATTCAGATTTTGTGCACACACCCCAAAATCAACACCGGTGTGGTAATACAGGTAAGCACCATTATTATATGAGCGGCTGGTACCAAAAGGCGCGTTGATGCAAGGATCATCAGTCAGGGCGGAAAATGCGCCGCTCCAGTATTGGATCGGCGTAACGACTTGCGTGATCGAGCGCACAAATTGATCCTCTGGCACGGTTATGGCAGGGTCAATGACGCTTGGGTCAACAACAAGTGCAGCCTGCCGGCCAAAATTCCCGGCTTCGACAAGAATATACTGCGCATAGCTGTCAGTGATTCCGTTTGAATTGGTGATGTGGATATCAAAGGCTGCCGGGCCAAGTTCCTGGCGGGCGTAGATTCCCTGAATGGCAGCATACTCTCCCTGCTCTGTCTCAAAAAAATTGAGTTTGCGGTTGGCAAGCGAACCTGTAATTGACAAAATCTGGTCGGTTTTCAGGCGCACAACGATCGTTCGTCCCTGCGTTAGCGGCAGAGGGGTGATCTCAAGGTCTGAAATGGATGCGGAGATCAGGTTCTGCGGCAGCAAAGCACCCGCAACTGAAGAAAAAACCTGCTCCGAGGTCAGTAAATCCCAACCCCCTTGGCGGTTATTTTCGCTCATCAACACCCAGGGATTTTGGCCTACAACCAGTGCCATTTCCAGGCTCGTTTGTCCGTTTTTTACTGAGAAAAAGGGTTTGAGGAGCTCTGTTTCGCCTAGCTCTGGCATGAGCAACTTGGTGCCGGCAACAATTTCTGCCGGGCTGGTGATGCGATTCAATTTGACGAATTGGCTTTCAGGCAGCTGCCGCGAAGTCAGTAATTCGAAATAATTGTTCCCCAAGGGCACGACACTGGTTGTCAGCCGCCCCTGGATGCCTTCCAAACCGGGAATACGCAGTTCGGCGCCGGCTCCAATGGCATTGGGGTTGGTAATCTCGTTGGTGTCAATGATGTCATTGATCGAAACACCAAAACGGGCTGCAATCGTACTGAGGGTGTCGCCGGGCTGGACGATGTAAATGGGCAGTTCAATTTCATCTTGGGCATACGCAGCACCAGGAGAAAGGAGAATGAGAATGAACAGCAGGCTTGCTGAGAGAATTCTTCTATACGTCTTCAAAATACAACTGATCTCCGATGGAGAAATCATTCAACCGTGAGGGGTGTGTTTCCAGGATAAATTTGGCAGGGGATTGGGGCATGTAACTGATCTTCCAGCGTTTGGCAAGGACAGTGTCAACAACCTGAAACTCCTCATTGATCCAGATGGCGGCGATGTCAAATTTCATGAAGAGCATATGAATGGCGGTGTTGATCCTGGATTCCCCTTTTTCCACAAGCAACAACCCCTGGTTTGCGGCAAGCGACTTGTGCCGCATTAGACCAAGAAAGCGACACATGAAAGTGTCGCAATATTTTGCAGATATTGGCGGACAACTCGGGGTTGATCGGTTTAGTATCTTGATGTTTTTCATTCACCCAAGTCAGGTTGTTGTGTTTTCCGCTCTGGCCTTGAATACTTTTTGAATACTATCAAGAAGGTCTTCAGGGTGGAAGGGTTTGCTGATGTAGTCATCTACTTTTGCGATATGCAGCCCCAGAACGCGGTCAATCGGTTGAGATTTTGCCGTTATGACGATTACGGGGATATCACGCGTCTCGGCACCAGCTTTCAATTGTTGATACAGATCCCAGCCATCAAGGTCCGGCATCATCAGGTCAAGGAGAATCAAATCCGGGAGTTCGAGCCTCACAAGGTCAAGACCTTCACGTCCACCGTGGGCACCCTTTACCAAAAAACCTCGTCGACTTAAAATAAGGGTGACCAAATTGATCATTTCAGGATCGTCTTCGATGTATACTACCTTAAGGGTTTGTTTTGCTTCCATAGTATTTCTCCTCAACTATGATTAAGTTTACCACAGGAAAGAAAATCAATCATGAAAATTACAACGTGGAATGTCAATGGAATTCGGGCGGCAATGGGAAAAGGCTTTCTCGACTGGTTCAAAAACGAACAGCCGGATGTGTTGTGTGTGCAAGAGATCAAGGCCTATGCTGAACAGGTTGATGAGGATTTGCGAGCTATGCCAGACTATCATCAATACTGGAATCCTGCGAAGCGAGCCGGATATAGCGGTGTGGCAACCTTTTCCAAAGGGCTGCCGCTGGCTGCGCAATGTGGGTTCAGTGTGCCGGAATATGATAACGAAGGCAGGGTCTTGATGACGCAATTCTCCGACTTTTATCTTTTTAATGTATATTTTCCCAATGGACAGCGTGATCAGGAACGCCTAGATTACAAACTGGGGTTTTATGCGGCGTTTTTAGATCATTGTGATCGATTGATTGCGGATGGCCAGCAAGTGATCATTACCGGAGATTTTAATACAGCCCATAATGAAATTGACCTGGCCAACCCAAAATCCAATCAAAAGACATCCGGATTTTTGCCAGAAGAGCGGGCATGGATTGACCGATACATGGAACATGGCTTCACAGATGCCTTTAGGCAGCTTTACCCCGACAAGGTGCAGTACTCGTGGTGGACTTACCGGTTTGGGGCTCGCTCGCGAAATATCGGCTGGCGGTTGGACTATTATCTTGTGACGGAAGGGATTATGGAAAAGGTCAGGGATGTGGTTATTCATGATGACGTTATGGGATCAGATCATTGCCCGGTTTCATTGATCCTGGAGATTTAGGCACCCGGATAGACCTTGATCTGAACACGGCCGTAATTGTTCCAGAGTTTGGCAAATTCTGCTGGCAAGTACCAATGCAGATCGGCATTGGCGAGCGCCGGATCAATAAAACCGTACCCCATACGGGCTTCATATGCTGCCAGAATCAAATAATGCGCCCACACAGGCCGCCGTTCTCCGATGATGACAATTTGTACCAGGTTTTCAGGCAGGCTGGTAAAGAGGTTCAACTGCGTGGAAAAAGCTGTCCATTGGGCTTTGAAGCCGAGATCGTTGAGCAGGAAAGTTGTGCCCCATGGCATGGTGGCCCAATCCGGAATTCTCTGCAACACTGGCAGTATTCCCTTCCAGCGGATTGGCCGCAGTTTGCCAACGAAGTTTGTACCATAGTGTGGTTCTTGTTTGAGGGCAGATGCAGTGATTGCCGCACAAAAAGGACCACAATGGTTCGTTTGCCCCTGGTGCTGGTGGGCTGTTTGAAGTGCGGGCAGAAAAGGGGAAGTTATCATCGGCTTGTGATTTGATTGAGACAGAAGGTATTCCAAGATTATACACTGGGGTAAAATAAGGGGTGTGAATAATATTTTAGCATAAGGATGACCTGCGCCTGGTCTGTTCCGGGCGCAAGATGTTGGAGGTAGATTTGATACCCAAGCAACGTTTGTTGTTGGTCGACGATCATGAAGTGGTGAGATTGGGATTGCGGTCTTTGCTGGAGCACCACCCGCAATTTGAGGTGGTCGGTGAAGCAGCCAATTCCAAAGAAACCATGGAGAAGATTGAGTCCATTCGACCAGATATTGTTTTGCTCGATATTCGTCTGCCCGGAATTTCCGGGATCGAAGTATGTGAAGAAATCACTCAGAATTATCCTGATGTACGCGTGATCATTCTGACCTCCTATGCTGAAGATGAAATGCTTTTCTCTGCAATTCGAGCTGGCGCCTCCGGTTATGTTTTGAAACAAATCGGCGGGGATGACCTGATCAGAGCGATTGAAGCCGTTGGCAGAGGAGAGGCCTTGCTGGACCCGGCGGTGACCCAGCGTGTATTCCAGGAAGTGCGCCGTGCGGTCAAGGAGGAGGAGGCTTCGGCCTTTGCCAATTTGAGTCAGCAAGAAAAACATGTGCTCCTGTTGGTCTCTGAAGGTAAAACAAACCGCGAAATTGCCAAAGCGCTTTATCTCGGAGAAGGCACGGTGCGCAATTATGTGAGCAGCATCCTTTCCAAACTGGGCGTGAGCAACCGTGCAGAAGCGGCTGCTTATGCAGTGGAGCACAGCCTGCGGGAATATTTGTAGCCTGAGGCATTTAGACAAGGCGGGGCGTGGCAAGTATTTGAAAGCGAAAATATTTGATGATATGCAAGAAGGGATGCGTTTTGAGCGCATCCCTTCTTGATTCCATGTCCAAGGCAGGATTATTATTCGGGTATGCGCATAGCCATAAGCATGAATGGGTCAGTGCATTAACTTCTGGAAGAGGGGAATGATGATCAGAAAGATGCCGATCAGCGCAGCAAACATGGAGGAGATCAACACTGCGGCGGCGCCAACATCTTTCCCAACTTTTGCCAGGGGGTGAACCTGCGGACATGCCAAATCCACAATCGCTTCAAGCGCGGTGTTGATGAATTCCGCGGTCCAGACAGAGCCAATGGTCAAGAAAAGAATCGCCCATTTAACAGATGACAATTTCAACCAGATTCCAATGATAACGACAATGATGGTCGCAACTGCGTGCAGCCAGGCGTTTTTCTGGGTTTTGATCACATACCACAGGCCGGCAAAAGCATGCTGGAAGGAGCGGATGCGGGAGCGGAAAAAGGAAACCATTGCAGGAATTTGTTTTAATTCTCGGGGGAACTACAGCCAAAGGGTTTCAAGATTTCGTCCTGAATTGACCACATCCGGTTTTTTTCTTCTGGTGTGTGGTGATCATACCCCAGCAAGTGCAAAAACCCATGCGTGATAAGTAGGCGCATCTCGCAGTCCAGTGAATGACCTGCGGCCTTTGCCTGTTCTTCAGCTTTGGTAAATGAGAGGACGATATCCCCCAGGTATGTCTCGCCGGTCTCAGGGTCAGTTTCGCCAGCCGCGAAGGAAAGCACATCCGTTGGTGCGTCTATTTCACGAAATTGGCGATTGAGATTTTGGAGCGTGTTGTCGTTTTCAACCACAACCGACAATGCAATCGGTGGTCCCAGTTTCTGATTCTCAATCACAGCCTGGGCCGTTTCCTCGATCTGTGACAGGGATATTCTTGCCTTGAATTCGTCAGCCACAAGGATGTTGATCATAAAAGCATATCCTTTTCTTCCTGATAGCGCCTTTTTGTGCTCAGTTCTGGATATTTCAAACGCGGGTGGTAGGTATTTTTCAACGTGCTGATAAAGGATTCCGCGACGAGGTTCAATTCTTTTAATGTTAATGCAGTATGGTCCAATTGCTTTTCGTACTGGATATACTCTAAATGGCTTTTAACTAAATTGCGAATTTCCTCTTCATTTTTGGGGACTTCGGCTCTGGCTCGCGCCTCACAACCATCAGCCAGCATGAGCAATGCAGTTTCCCTGGACATCGGAACAGGCCCAGGGTATTTGAAGCCCTCAATGTCGGGTTTGTCCGGATCATTGCCTGCCAGGATCAACGCTTGATTGTATTGATATCTTGTGACCATCGTTCCATGATGTTCACGAATGAAATCCTGCAATCTTTCTGGCAACCGGTATTTTCTTGCCAGGTTGACCCCGTCCGGTACATGGCGGATTATTGTGGCGGAACTTGCCTGAGGATCGACATCGTCATGCGGATTTAGTTTTCCAGTGATCTGGTTTTCAATGAAATAGAGTGGATTAAGAGCCTTGCCGGCATCATGGTGAAGCGCACCAACCCGCACCAGCAATGCGTCTGCGCCGATTGCCTTGGCAGCCTGTTCTGCCAGATTGGCTACTTGCAGGCTGTGCTGGTAGGTTCCCGGTGCATTTTGCAGGATCAATTGCAACAGCGGGTGGTCTGGCCGGGATAATTCCAGCAATTGCATGGCAGTGGTGATGCCAAGGAGCTGGGAAAAAGCAAACTGTAGTAACAGGGTTAGTCCGGCAGAAGCAAAACCATTAAAGAATGATGCACCCACCAGGGTAAAGATGCCGATCCAATCGGTGGTGAGGGTCGGTATCCGGTATGCAAGAATGACAGCTGCGCCTGATGCACCAATTGCAAGGCCAGCCCAAAAGAAGCTTGAAATCCTTCGGCCTTTTCCGAGGATCATGATCCCGATCAGGCCGGAAAGCATGTAGAAAAGGGTCAGGTCAAGACTGAAAGGTGCACCATAGGCAGCCAGGATACTGAGCAAGATCACCAGGATGATTCCTAATCCGGAGGGGAAAAGACTGGCAACTGTCAGCCCAAAAGCAGGCAGCGGATAGATATAGGGGATCACGGTACGATTGGGGGTCAAAACGTGGGCGCCATAGAGGAAGAGAATAAAACCGGCTGCAATAACAGCCTGGCTATAGAGCTCATTGGTAAATGGAGGATCGAGTTTCTTGAAATAAAATATGGTAATTGCTGCGGCCAGTGCGACGAGCGCAATTGCGGCAAAAGCGCTGGCTCCGCTTTTCCGGGTTTGGATCAGCCCAAATTCTTCCAGGGCCTCTCGAATCAGCGGGGTGATGATCTGCCCGCGGCTGACGATGGCCTCTCCGGCAATGATCTTGCGGGTGATCTCGGTGACTGAATTTTTTGCATCTTCTCTGGCACGCTGGGTCTGTTCTTCGCTGTACAGGCTGGTGGCCGTTATGAATGGTTTGACCAGTTCTTCAATGATCATGGACTGATTTTCGGGGAGATTAAAATCTATCAGGGTTGGGACAGCCCTGCGGGTTTCCAGAACCTGGTTTTCACGAATCGTGCTCCGCATCGCCTGCTCAAGCACAACCAGCGCTTCCAGTTGAGTGTCTTCCCAGCGGTTCTGGCTCAGGTCAAGGATCTTGCCGGCAAGCTCTTCATGCAAATTGATATTGGCAATTCGGGCAAGATCTTCCAGTT
The DNA here is from genome assembly GCA_020060485.1 of Anaerolineales bacterium. Next base: position 6,467 of record JAGVAB010000096.1, on the reverse strand, counting down.
TTTGCTGGCGGGCCGCATAGGCATCATCCCTTACAACATTGATGAAATTGATGGCGTTCCGCAAGTTTTCAATTTGCCGTCTGGTGATGCCAGGATCTGCTGGCAGGTAGATGGGGCTGATATTTAATTCGGCTTCCTTGCGCGCTTGTTCGGTCAGGACGTCCGAGACAAATGACAAGGTCTGTGGCGCCTGGATGTCTTGAGAAGAAACATCGCCGATTTCATAGGTGTCGGCCGAGGCGCCCAGGGAAAAGGGATTGATGAGTACCAATGCAGTCAAGACACTTGTGATGGCTAAAATCACAAGCTGGGTGAATCTCCTGTTCTTCTCAAGAACGCCGGTAATCAAACTGCGAGACGGCAAAGCGACCACCTTATTTCGAAAGCAACTCTTTTACGATCTGGCTGACCAGGTTATTGGGCGCCTGACCCTGAACCCGCGCTGACAGTGCCTTCATGACGGTGCCCATGTCCTTCATGCTGGAGGCCCCCGTCTGTGCAATTACTTCATTCACCATGTTCCGGAGTTCAGCCTCCGAGATTTGTTTGGGCAAAAAGGTTTCCAGGAATTTTATTTCAATTTCATTTTTTTCAATGATGTCCTGGCGTTCGCCTTTTTCTGCTTCATGAATGGATTCCTGGCGCATTTTGATCTCCTTGTGGATCAAGGCGACCACACCGCTTTCGTCCTGCTTTCCATGGTCAACTTCAATAAATTTGAGATTGGTGAGCACGAGCCGGATCACATTCTTGGCGGTTTGATCGCCGGAGCGCATGGCGTCTTTCAGACCATCTTCAAGTTTTTGTCTGGTATCCATCAATTATTCCTTTTGTTGTACGTTTTCATAAGCTGTTCATTGAATAATGATCAAGTCTTTGATATCTTCACAAATATTTGCCCCTATGCCCGGGATTTGCATCAGGTCTTCCAGGCTTTGGAAAGGGCCATTGGTGTTGCGGAAGTCAATGATGGCGGCGGCTTTCGCAGGGCCAATGCCGGGAAGGGTCTCCAGTTCGGATTGACTGGCAGTATTGAGATTGATCAGACCGGTTGGTTCATCCGGTTTTGAGGCAGAAGAAGATGTTTCCGCAGAGTCTTCTCCAATGACCGGCACAATGATCTTTTGCCCGTCAATTACTTTGTCGGCCAGATTGAGCGCATTGATGTTGGCATCCGGCAGACTGCCGCCTGCCTTTTGTATGGCATCCTGGATGCGGCTGTTCAGCGGCATTTCATAAACACCCGGCGCTTCAACTGCCCCTGCAACATGCACCATCAAAGGCGCGGCAGTCGGTCTGGGAGAGAGTGCGACAGGAACGCCCCTTGGCGGTGAGGAAACCAGAATGATCAGACCAGCGGCCAGGAGTCCGCAAACCAGCCCCAAAGCAATACTTGGCAAATTCTTCATGGTCGCCTCCTATTTTCTTTACCAGTATAGCATAGCTGCTTGCGATTTTGCCGCCGGGAGAGAGGCGTGTTGAATGGGTTGAAAGCCCCATCTCTGAGAGCGAATGGAAGCGTGGGTAGCGGGCAAGGTGCTCATATCATGCCGGACGTTATGAATTTGGCGCAGGGTTTTCCAGCTCATACATGGCATTGAAGGCTGCGATGGAGACCTCCAGCATTTCCAGGGTTGGCGGTTTGGTGACCAGTCTTTGCAGTGCCAGGTTGGGGCGGATCAACCAGCGCACCAGCGGGGATTCGAGGTGGCTGCCCGTCCAGCGGATGTATTCATAGGCGATACAGGCCAATAGAGGCAGGAAAAGAATGCGTGTAGCCATACGCCAAAGCAGGCTCAACGGCCCCAAAGATGCAAAAAACACCAGGGACAAAAGGATCAAGGTGAGCAAAAAAGCGGTTCCACAGCGTGGATGTTCCAGTGAATAGGATTGCACAATCTGCGGGGTTAATTCTGCCCCATCTTCAAAAGCATTGATGGTCTTGTGCTCTGCGCCGTGGTAGGCGAATACGCGTTGGATTTCCGGCATTTTCCCGATGGCCAGAATGTAAACCACGGCGAACAGGAGGCGCACAATGCCCTCAAGGATATTGCTGATCCAGGCATTCCAGCCAAAGAGCTTGCCCAGCCATTGTCCCAGTGCAGCCGGCGCCAGAAAGAAGAGCAGCACTGCCAGGGCGAGCGAGATGAAGAGGGTGATGTAAAGGGTTGGGCCTTCGATCTTTTCATCGTCACCGGTTTGGGCGTTGGCAGAGATGGTGAGGAAGCGGGTGCCAAGCACCAGAGCATCCCAGAGGACTACCAGGCCGCGCAGAAAGGGAATCTTCCTGATGCGGCTGTTATAAATACCGGAGAGTTTTTCATTGACAATTTCAATCCTGCCATCGGGCAGGCGCAAGGCAGCGGCGACATGGCTGCCGCCACGCATCAGGACGCCTTCCATGAGGGCCTGGCCGCCATAAGATGGTAAACGCAATTTTTCCATTTCAACCACTCAATTCGTATGATTCATATTGATAAAAAAGTGGATCAGGGTGTCGATGCCCTTCTTCCAGGTTGGGATGTGCAATCTTTCGTTGGGCGAGTGGATATTGTCTTCAGGCAGGCCAAAGCCGGTCAGAACAGATTTCAGGCCCAGGGTTTGCTCCATGCTTGCCACAACAGGCACGCTGCCGCCTTCCAGCTTGAACACCGGCGGGGTTTCCCAAACGGTTTCCAGGGCATTGATCAATGCTTTTGTGGCCGGCAGATCGCGCTCGATCAAGGAAGCCGGCGCACCGCGGTGGCCGATCAATTCCCAGGTGACGGTGTCGGGCATGCGGCTTTCCAGATATTGGGTCAGTTGCTGCCGGACTTCATCCGGGTCCTGGTTTGGCACCAGGCGTAATGAGATCTTGCCCATGGCATACGAGGGGATGATGGTTTTTGAACCTTCTCCAATGTAGCCGGAATACAGGCCGTTGATCTCCAGGGTTGGCCTGGCGCCCAATCTTTCCACTGGCGTGAAACCGGCTTCTCCCCACAGTTTGGGCACACCGGTTTGTTTGAGATAGGTTGCATCGGTCATCGGCAAACGGGCGAGCTCTGCTTTTTCTTCGTCCGTCAGTACACGCACGCGATCATAAAAGCCGGGCAGAGTGACCTGGCCGTTTTCGTCATGTAGGCCAGACAACAGATCACAGAGTACCTGGGCAGGGTTGTGGACGATGCCGCCGAACATGCCGGAATGAAGGTCGGCTTTGGGGCCGTTGATGCGGATCTCCAGGTGGGCGATGCCGCGCAAACCGAGGGTGATGGTGGGGCTTTCGGGTGAGATCATCCCGGCATCGGGATTCAGCGCAATATCCGCTGCCAGAAGCTCCCGGTTCTGTTCGAGGAATTCCCGCAAGCTGGGAGAGCCGATCTCTTCTTCGCCTTCGATCAGGAATTTGACATTGACATTGAGGTTGTTGGTGTGCAGCAGGGATTCGACTGCCTTGATGCTGGCAATGACCTGTCCCTTCATGTCGGATGCGCCTCGCCCAAAGAGATGGTCGCCGCGCATGGCGGGTGTGAATGGTTCTGTTTCCCAGAGTTCAAGGGGGTCGGGCGGCTGCACATCATAGTGACCGTAGACCAGAACGGTTGGGGCCTGAGGCGAACATTGATATTGGGCAAAGACCACGGGGTGCTTGCGGGTCTTGAAGACGCGGGCCTCAAGTCCCAGGCTGCTGAATTTCTTTTCAAGCCATTCGGCTGCGCGGTACATGTCTGTCTGATGAAGGGGATCGGTGGATACAGAGGGAATGCCAACAAGGCTTTTTAACTCAGCCAGCGTGTTGTCGTAGGTCTCGTGTGCATATTGGATGGCAGATGTGGATTCGATGGTCATGAAAGCTCCTTCTAATTCGGTGATTAACTGTCCAAATTATACTCCGAACCAGGAAAAAGGGAGGAAATTTCACCCTTGGGAGCAATGATGCGGTGTGGAAAAAACTTGACGAGGGCTTTGAGCTGTGATAAACTACTTGGGCTCGGGGGCGTGGTGTAGTTGGTTCAACATGCGGCCCTGTCAAGGCCGAGATCGCGGGTTCGAGTCCCGTCGTCCCCGCTCTGAGTAAGACCCTCATTTTGAGGGTCTTTATTTTTAAGATTGCGCGTACCCATTGAGGGCATGATATTCAAGTCCCGTCGTCCCCGCTCTGAGTAGAGAGAGTTCCCAACCGGGAGCTCTTTTTTTGTGAGATCGCGGGGCACTCGCGAAGCACTCCCGCAAGGGAGCATGCATGGTGTGGTATTCGCGTCCCGTCGTCCCCGCTATAAGCCGAGCAAAGAGTCCCTCAACTGGGGCTCTTTTTTTGTGAGATCGCGGGGCACTCGCGAAGCACTCCCGCAAGAGAGCATGCATGGTGTGAGACGCGTCCCGTCGTCCCTGCTGCGGGCATCTCAAACCGGATACTGAGCCTGTCGAAGTGGCCGCCTGGAGTGGCACTTTGAGGATTGGGATCGCGGATCGCTCGCGAAGCACTCCCGCAAGGGAGCATTGCGGTCGTGAGACGCGCCCCGTCGTCCCCGCTCTGAGCATATCAAACCGGACACTGAGCTTGTCGAAGTGGCCGCCTGGAGTGGTGCCTTGGGTGTCGAGATCGCGGGGCACTCGCGAAGCACTCCCGCAAGGGAGCATGCATGGTGTGGTATTCGCGTCCCGTCGTCCCCGCTGCGGGCATCTCAAACCGGACACTGAGCCTGTCGAAGTGGCCGCCTGGAGTGGCACTTTGAGGATTGAGATTGCGGGTCGCTCGCGAAGCACTCCCGCAAGGGAGCATGCATGGTGTGGTATTCGCGTCCCGTCGTCCCCGCTGCGGGCATCTCAAACCGGATACTGAGCTTGTCGAAGTGGCCGCCTGGAGTGGCACTTTGAGGATCGAGATCGCGGGGCACTCGCGAAGCACTCCCGCAGGGAAGAGGGTCGGATTTATAACCCTGCCTTTATCAAAGGATGCGCCTGTTCTCATGTTAACGTGTTAAGAGAAGTGAACGAAGTATTTTCTTTCAGACATTGTATAATGGCAACAGGCAATTATTGAATCATTCGTCAGAAATCAGCGGAGGGATATATGCCTGACTGGAATGAAGCATTCCAATATCTAAAGGACTTTTTTGATACTCTGGCTGGCAAATTAACGGCTATCCTGGCGTTTGCCTTGCTCGTGGTTATCGTGCTTGGCGCAGTTGGGGCCTCTATTCCAGTCGAATATCGCTGGCTTGTCTATATTGTGGTGATCGGAGCCATGCTGATTTTCGCCATGCAAGCGATACTTCAAGTTGCAAAAATGCGCGACAAGCATATGCCAGAGTCAGGATCGCCTGACCCCAAACCCACTCCCTCACCGATAGAACCGGTTGAACCTGTACCACCAGTTGATCCGATGGATGCCCGCGAGAGGTATTTGCGCTTCATCATCAAAGAATGCTCCAATATGCGCCTGGTTGGGCTTGACCCCAGTGCGTCCGATCCCAATCGCGGCGGTATGTCGCTGGAAAAGTTATACATTTCATTGGATACCCGTACCCCAAAGGAAAAATTGAAAGATGAGGGCCTCGGCGAGAAGGAATCGTTAAGTGCCCTTGCGGCGTGGACAGGCAGTGACAAGCGCCGAATGGTTTTGCTGGGTTTGCCCGGTACAGGAAAATCCACATTTGTTCGTTACCTTGCCTTATGCATGGCCAAGGCTTGCCTTTTGCCAGACACAGAATTGCCCGAGGACTGGAAGGGAAGGCCGCTTATTCCATTTATGATCTCTTTGGGCCGCTTTTCTGAAACAATTCCACCAGACTGCCGATCTGGAAATGCAGAAATGGTTGAGGAATATCTTGTCCAGTCTCTTCAAAAGGATGCATGTGCGGCGGATTTCGCGGCAAGTGCATTGACTGAATTGACAAACGCTGGTGCATTGGTCATGTTTGACGGGCTTGATGAAGTCGCCAATATGAAGTTGCGTCCAGTCGTTGTGCAGGCGATCACAGATTTTGTTGAAAAATATTGCCGCAATTCATTCAATTACTATCTGGTGACTTGCCGCACTTTTTCCTATCGCAATGACGCGGCGTGGAAATTGACTGGCTGGGAGACCCATGAACTGGCATTATTGAGCCGCTCCAAAATCGAGTATTTTGTGAATGCATGGTATTCCGAACTCGGCACAATTGAACGTTCCCGGGCTGATGAATATGAACGAAAGCGAAAAGAATTGCTGGAGAATTTGCAGCCTGGTGATCGGCGGCGTTTGATCGATATTGCGGCTTTTCCGCTGATTTTGACGATCATGGCCGTGGTTCACACTCATTTTGGCAGCCTGCCCGATACAAGGGCTGAGGTTTATGAGCGCTGCGTTGAACTGCTGCTTATCCGCTGGCAGGGAGAACGCTCTGTGGAAGGTACAACAAAAAAGCAAAGCATTCTTGATGCGGTAAAAGTGCCGCCTACCGTTCTGTATCAGGCTTTGTGGGAAGTGGCATATAAGGCAC
>JAGVAB010000042.1 GCA_020060485.1 Anaerolineales bacterium | reverse complement strand
TCAGCATTTTGCATCTACTTTGATCTGGATGACCTTCACTGTTTTGGAAAATCGTAAATGTCAAGCTTTCTTGAGAATGCCATGCCCTCACCCTATCCTCTCTCAGGTCTGGGAGAGGGCTTTTTGGCTGGTGATTTGTGCGAGGTGTTTGCCCTCGACCAAGGCTTTTCAAAATCTGTGACAGGGCTTTGCCCTTACCTCATCCACGCCAAAGTCTGGGAGAGGGATTTGGATGGTCGCTTGACTCATTGCAGGCGTTTGGGGCTGATGGGATTGCCCTCTTTTGGTGGGGGGCAAGCTGGTTTCCATGATGCTACTCAAGCAGATATAATTGAAATATGATGAAACGCGTTTTTATGCTGGTTTTGTTGGGGCTTGTTTTGGCAGGGTGCGGTTTGCCTGCAACAGGGGTGGTGGAATCACTGACACCTTCCGTTGTGCCTTCCAACACACGTGAGCCGACTCTTACGGCGACCAGTACATTGACGGTTACACCTACATCTACGGCGACATTGACGCCTACGGCCAGCCTTACGCCGACCCCGACAGCAACGCCGGTGCCGACGTATGTGGTGCTGCGCGGCAAGGTGGTCATTGCTCAGGCGGTTTGCCATTACGGCCCCGGCAAGCCATATTTGTACAAGTATGGGGTGTATGAGGGCAGTAATCTGGAGATCCTCAGCCGGGTGGTGGGCAGCAATTATATTGAGGTGCAGGCCATCGGGGGCAATAATCCGTGCTGGGTGCGGGAGGATTATTTCGAGATACGGGGCGATTTGAAGGATGTCAAGCCGGTGCATGCCGAGGACGTAAAGCTGCCGCAGTCGCCGTATTATGGGCCGGTAAGTGTGGTCTCGGTGGAGCGGCAGGGCACTGAGGTAACGGTCATTTGGAGCCCGCTGGTGCTGCGGGCGGGGGATGATTCAGAGCAGGTGCCGTACATCGTTGAGGCGTGGGTGTGCCGGGATGGGGAATTCATCTTTGATCCGGTGGGGGCATGGCAGACGCGGGCAACGATCGTGGATGAGCCGGGCTGCGAGCAGGTTTCGCATGCGCGGCTGGTGGCGGCGGAGAAGCATGGGTATACACGGGCAGTGGAGGTACCCTGGCCGGCGGCAGGAGAATGAGACGGAGTTCTAATCCTGATGACGGGCCTGGCGGACGGCGCCCCAATCTTTTTCAGTGAGGGGCGGGTCGGCCTCACTGGGGCGGCGCTCCAGGTGGAGAGCGCCCTGCGGGCAAAGCGGCACACATAGACCGCATCCCACACAACGGGTCTCGTTCACCTGAAGCACATCGTCCAGATTGAGGGCATTGAAATGACAGGCTGGCAGACATTCTCCACAGGCAATGCACAATTCTACATCCACGCGATTAACGAAAGCGGAACGGGCAACCACGTTGGCGATGCCCATCTCGGCCATGCCGCGCAGGATGCTGCATGAACAGGTGCAGCAATTGCAGATGTACGACAAGTCGCGCTGGTTGTTGCTGACGCAGTGCACCAGTCCGGCATCTGCGGCGCGTTGCAAGGTTTGCAGAGCTTCCTGATGGGTCAGAGAGCGAATGTTCTGGCTGGTGTTAAATGCTTCCGGTATTTCACTTAATACCATGCATACATCCACGGGGTGATGACAGGGATCACCGATGAGCGCTTTTTGGGTGCGGCAGATGCAATTGATCACGCCCCAGGCCTGGGCACGATCGACCAGCCCGGAGGCGCTTTCAAAGGGATGCACTTCCATGTCGTTGGGGATGCTTTCTCCAATGGGGATGACGCGATGTACCTGCGGCTGCAATTCCAGCGAGCGGCCAAAGGCCTTCTGGTAATAATTCTCGAACAGGGCGGCCATTTCGCCATCAATGCGATTGCCCTGGGCTTCATAGATGCCGACCACAAAGGGCATTAAGCCAAACCCAAGCCGCCCCTGGGATGTTTTGCCAAGAGCGATCAGGCCCTTTTTGGTCATCTCTTTGAGCATGACGCTGGTCTCGCGCAGGCCGCGGTCCAAACGATCACTGATCTGTGCAGGGGATTCCATTTCGGGCAGCAGGTTTGCCGCCAGATCGGCCTCTTCGGGGGTGAAGATGCAGGCCAAAAGGTGCAAATGCGATTCATCTTCGGCGGGCGGGAAGCGGTTGGGCAATGCGTCCAGCGCGGCGGCGAGTTGCCGGTAGGGGGAATGGGGATCAAAGGCGGGCAGTTTTTGTGGGTTCATGTTTTGATTATAATGCAACCGGGGGAGCGGTGTGGTGAGCAACCTTCGGCTGGATCATGGTTCCCTCAGACAGAGAGAAAGGCTTTCCAAAAGGCAAGTAAAAATGGGGAAACCACATTGGCTGGATGGGAGAGTTTGGGTTTAAAATATGAAGAAGTCGCACGTACATCATGCCCGCCTGTAAAAGCGGCGGACAATATTGAAAGAGGTGAGCAGCGGATGCGTGACGAGAACCGGACCGTTTATTCGACCGAGTGGGGACGGATGTGCCCTAATTGCGGGCAGCCGATGGAGGATTGTACCTGCAAGCAGCGAACGACACGGCCGCAAGGGGATGGCACGGTGCGCGTATCGCGGGAATCCAAAGGACGCAAGGGCAAGACCGTCACTATCGTGACTGGCGTGCCGCTGGATGATGAGGCCTTGCGCGGACTGCTGGCTGAGTTGAAGAGGATGTGCGGTTCAGGCGGCACGCTCAAGGAGGGGGTGATCGAAATCCAGGGCGACCACCGCGACAAGCTTGCGGGTGAGTTGGTGAAGCGGGGGTTCAAGGTGAAGATCGCCGGGGGATAAGACGAGGCCTGCTTTGGTCACGACAGGCTCGGGCCTCGACAAGCTCGGGTCTCGACAGGCTCGGCCTGCGGGTAATGGTGATGACTGGTTCTGCCCTCGACAGGCTCGGGTCTCGACAAGCTCGGCTTACGGGCTGTGTCTCTTTTCCAAATCCAGCAGCCATTGCTTGCGCCACTTGCCACCGCCATAACCGCCCAATTGGCCGTCTTTGGTCACCACGCGATGGCAGGGGATGAGGATGGCGATGCGGTTCCAGCCGTTGGCAGTACCAACGGCACGGGCTGCTTTGGGGAAGCCGATCTCTTGGGCAAGCTGTTCGTAACAGCGGGTCTCCCCGTAGGGGATGCGCTGCAATTGCTGCCAGACGATTTCCTGAAAGTCGCTGCCGGGGTAGACCAGAGGTACGCTGAATGTGGTCAGGTCTCCGGCGAAGTAGGCAGCCAGCTCCTGGCGCAGATGCTGCAGGTGGGTGTTGGTGCCGGGCAGGACGGGTTGTTGGAAACGGCGGCGCAAGACAACGAACTGCTTTTCCAGGCGGCGGCGCTCGCTGAATTCCAGCAAGCAGACACCTTCGGGGGTAGCCCCCGCCACCAGCGGGCCAAGCGGCGATTCGATCAATTCGGTGAAGATGCATTCAGCATCCTGTGCGTGACCAGGCGGGCGGCCAAAGGTGCGTCCGAAGGCTTCCCGAAATCCGCTGTGGGATTCAAAGCCATTGCCCAGAGCCACTTCATCCAGGGATGTGCCTTCGCGGATTTGGGTGAGGGCTTCTCCCAGCCGCCGGCCACGGCAATACGCTTGAAAGGTGATCCCATAATGTTTAAGGAAATAACGCCGGGCGCGGGCCGGGTCAATGTCCATGCGGCGCAGATCTGCGTCCTGAATGCGCTGGTCGGGAGCGGTCTCCACCATTTCCAGCAGGGTTTCCACCCAATCCGGAGGAGTGCCGTCTACCGCCAATGGGTGGCAGCGCTTGCAAGGCCGGTAGCCAGAGAACATGGCATCGCGGGGGGTGGCGTAGAATTCAATATTCTGTGTCAGTGGTTTGCGGGCCGGGCAAGAGGGGCGGCAAAAGATACCGGTGGTACGCACGGCAACAAAAAAAATGCCATCGTAGGACGGGTCGCGCTGGTAGAAAGCGGTTTGCATTTCATCAATTGGGGGGAGAGTTTTAATGGTTTGCATGTCATCATTTTACTGGATGCAGCAACGAATTTCCACCGAAAAATGGACTTGGAATTCCGGGAATGAAAAATGAACAGAAGCCTTGACGGGATGCTGGCAGATTTGGTCAGATACCTAACAAGGTGGATAGATCTTCAGCAATCAAGTCGGGGGATGGGTGCCATTGTTGAGCGTCCTGGCGGGTGGCAATGCCGCTGAGCACCAGGGCGGTGTGGCAGCCGGCAGCCTGTCCGGCGGCGATGTCGGTGTCGAGACGGTCACCGACCACCAGGGCCTGGTCTGGCGTCATGTGAAGCTTATCCAGTGCCATGTGCATCATGGCAGGATAGGGTTTGCCGATGATCTCGGGTTTGATCCCGGAGCAGGCTTCCAGGATGGCCAGCATGCCACCAGTGCCAATCGAGGGGCCGTTGGGGGTGGGGAAGAGCAAATCGGGGTTGGTGCCGATGAAGGGCACGCCTTGCAGGAGGAGGCGTACGCCTTTGACCAGTATCTCGTAGGTGAAATGTTTGTCCAGGCCGGAGACTACGGCCAGCACGTCCTGTTCAGCATGGAAGAAGCCCTTCTCTTGCATGGGTTGGTGCAGGCCGGCTTCGCCGATCATGTAAACTGGGCCGCCCTGAGGCCAGCGTTTGCTCAGGGCGTGGGCTGTGGCACCGGGCGAGGTGATGAACTGCCAGGCTTCGGTCGAAACGCCCATGGCCGCCAGTTTGGGCACATATTGCTCGGCGGTGAGGGTGGTGCTGTTGGTGGCGAACATGACTTGCAAGCCAAGCTGCTGGATACGGCGAAAGACAGCGGGCAGGTCGCCAATTGTCTCGTTCTGGCGGTAGAGGACACCGTCCATATCGAGAATAAGGGCTTGAATGGATGAGGGAAGTTGAGAAAGCATGGGATCTCCTGTTGGGGATATGGATTGGCTCATGAAGCGGGCTAAGGCCTGTTTTGATGTTGAAAACCGGAAGAAGTATGAAGTCCCCAGCGATTGACGATGATTGTACCCGCCAGGATAAGCAGACCTCCAAAGAGGGAGGTGATGTGTGGCAACTCACCCAACCAGACCCAGGCGATCAGGATGGTGAAAAGCGGCACCAGATAGAGAAAACTGGCGGCAACGGAAGACGGCAAACGGGACAGAACGGTTGACCATGCCAGATATCCCAGTGCTCCAGGAAAGATGCCCATATAGATAACCGCCAGTGTGGGGCGGAGATCTGACTGGCGGAGATCAGATAGCAAGCCGGGGGTGAAGACCAGTAAAAAGAGCGTGCCGGCCCAGATGGCATAGGTGACAAATTGCAGCGGTCCATAGGTCTTGAGCAGACGGCGCTGGCCGATGGAATACAGGGACTTTGAAAAGGCAGCCAGCAAGACCAGCAAGGCCGCCGAGGTTAACGCCAAACCGCTGCCCTGGGTGAAACTGATCAGAGCCACCCCGCCAAAGGAGAGCAAGATACCACCCCAGCCCCATTTTGTGAGATGCTCCTTTTGGATCAGGAAAGCCAGCAAAGCCATGAAAATGGGGTCAAACGAGATGATGAAACTGGCTGTACCGGCGGGAATTTCGTTTTCACCGGCGTTCAAGGCCACGTTGTAGACCGCAAAACCCAGAAAACCAAGCAGGGCGATCAGCGGCAGGTCATGCTTTTTGGGCAGGGGCATGCGGGTGAAGAGGGCGTAAACGATCATTACCACCGATGCGATCAGATAGCGGAACAGGGCAATGCTTTGTGGAGAGTAGCTTTGCAGGGCGGCGCGAATACCAACAAAAGCTGAAGCCCAAAGAATGGCATTCACCAATGCCCAGATCAGGCTGCGAGAAGCTGCTGGATGGGAAGTAACGCTGGTAGAGAGAGGATCGCTGGAAGAGGCTATGAGATTTCTCCTGCAGATGAGATGGAGGAATTATAGCCGAACAATTTGTGTATCGGGCATTTTCGCCGGGATGGCCTTGTATTATCTGGAAGTTATAATATAATATAAATAAGATATATATTATCTAAATAAAAGGGACTTTGTCATGAAACCTGAGCCATTTGATTACTTGTCTCCCGACTCTTTTCAGGAGGTGTTGGAGACAATGCACCAATACGGAAGCGATGCCAGTCTGTTGGCGGGCGGGCAAAGTTTGATCGCGGCTTTGAATTTCCGCAGCATGCAGCCGGTGGTGGTGATCGACCTGAACCGGCTACCGGAACTGGCCTATATCCGCCATGAGCCAGGGGATGAAGTGCGCATTGGTGCGATGACCCGCCAGCGTACGCTGGAGATGGACAAGACCATTGAACAAGCTTTGCCATTGATGCATGAAGCTGTGCCGTATGTGGCCCATGTTGCCATACGTACACGCGGCACGATCGGGGGAAGCCTGGCGTATGCTGATCCGGCGGCTGAACAACCAACGATCACTACAGCTCTGGGGGCAAGGTTTAAGGCAGTCAGTACGCTGGGAGAGCGCTGGATTGCGGCAGAAGATTTTTTTGTACACACCAATCACAATGCTTTGAGAAGTGATGAGGCCCTGGTGGAAATTGCCATTCCGGCCATGCAATCAGGCACAGGCTGGGGTTTTGAGGAAGTTGCCCGGCGCAATGGTGACCGGGTGATGATGGGCGTGGCAGCAGTGGTGACGTTGGATGAAAGCGGCGTGTGCACGGAGGCGCGACTGGTTTATCAAAATGCGGCTCCCACGCCGCGGATAGCCAGACAGGCGGCCCAATTATTGATTGGACAAGAAGCATCCGCCGGGCTATTTGTTGAGGCGGCTGCTTTGGCATCCCAAAAAGAAATTGAACCGGCGACAGATATGCACGCCACAGCTGCCTACCGGCGCAATCTGGCACGAGAATTGACCCTGCGCACGTTGAAGAGCGCTTTTGAGCGGGCACACAGTACGAGAGGATGATCGGCATGGAAAAGAAAATGACCATTCACCTGACCGTCAATGGGCGGGAATATTGCGAGGAAGTGGAACCTCGTTTGTTATTGAGCGATTTCATCCGCCACCAATTGCGGTTGAGGGGCACGCATGTTGGCTGCGAGCATGGGGTGTGCGGCGCCTGCACTGTGCTTTTTGATGGAGAGCCGGTGCGGTCATGTTTGATGCTGGCGGTGCAGGCTGATGGGCACCAGATCAAAACGATTGAAGGTCTGGCGGAAAGCCCTCAGCGGCTTCACCCTCTGCAGGAGGGTTTCCGCGGTGCGCATGGGCTGCAATGTGGCTATTGCACTCCGGGCATTTTGATGACACTGGAACCCTTTTTGGAAGAGAATCCGGCGCCGACGGAGATCGAGATTCGTGAAGCGCTATCGGGTAACTTGTGCCGCTGCACGGGATACCAGCATATTGTGAACGCGGTTGTGTTGGCAAGTGAATATCAGCAGATGCAAGGCAATGCCAGGCAGCAAAGGCCGGGAACCACAGCAAAGGAGTTTTCAGATGAGTAAGCGAGTTTTTGGCCAGCGGGTCAAAAGAAATGAAGATGCCCGCCTTTTGACAGGCAATGCGCTGTTTGTGGATGATGTTGATCTGCCACAGATGGGGCATATTGCCTTTCTACGCAGTCCTTATGCCAATGCTCGCATCCGGTCTGTGGATGTGCGCAGGGCGCAGCAAAAAGAAGGCGTGATCGCCGTCTTTACGGCTGAGGATTTGGGAGACTATTGGAAACCGGCCCCATTGCTGCTTTCACCGCCCCCGATCGAACGCCTGACTTTCGTTGAACGTACCCAGCCGCCGCTGGCAAAAACGCATGTGCGCTATGTTGGCGAACCGATCGCAATTGTGGTGGCGGAAAGCCGCTATCTGGCAGAGGATACACTCGATTTGATCGAGGTGGACTTTGAGGTTTTGAAGCCAGCTGTGGAAATGGAACAAGCACTGCTGGAGGGTGCCCCGCTGGTACATGAAGAGCTTGGCTCAAATGTGGCCGCGCATGTCATCCAAAGCAAGGGAGATTACAAAGCGGTGGTTAAGGAAGCTGACCTTGTCATCCGGCGGCGGTTTGATTATGACCGTGGAACGGCTGCGGCAATGGAAAACAGGGGCGTGGTTGCCTCCTGGGATCATTTGAGCCAGCGCATGACGATCTGGGATACAACCCAGGCACCGATCCCGATCCGCAATGGATTGGCAAAAATGCTGGGGCTTTCGGAAAACCAGGTGCGGGTGATTGCGCCTTTCATTGGTGGGGGTTTTGGGCCGAAAGTGATGATGTTCTATCAGGAAGAGATGGTGGTACCATGGGTTTCGAGGCAGTTGAACCGGCCGGTGAAATGGATTGAAGACCGGTATGAGAATTTTTATGCAACCTCACATGAGCGGTCGCAAATTCACGAAGCGGAAATGTCCTTGAGCAAGGATGGCAAGATACTGGGTATCAGCGACGTTTTTTGCCATGATACCGGGGCATATGATCCTTATGGTTTGACTGACCCGATCAACTCACAGTGTACTTTATTGGGGATCTATGAGGTGCCCAATTATTTTTCCGAGTTCAAGGTGGTCTTTACCAACAAGATCTTTGTGACTCCTTTCCGTGGGGCAGGCCGGCAACATGGCGTGTTTGTGATGGAGCGCTTGCTGGATTTGGCGGCCAAAGAACTGGGGATTGACCGGGTGGAGATCCGCCGGCGAAATTTGATCCTGCCGGATGCGTTTCCGTATGACAATCAGATCATCTACCAGGATTTTGCGCCGCTGATCTATGACAGCGGGAACTACGAACCAGTATTGGACAAAGCCCGCAAGATGATTGGCTGGGAGCAATTCATTAAGGAAGAACAACCGCGGCTGCGTGCTGAAGGCAGGCATGTGGGGATTGGCCTGGTAACGTATGTGGAAGGCACGGGCATTGGTCCCTATGAGGGCGCAAGGGTGCAGATACTGGAGAGCGGAAAAGTGTCCGTGGTAAGCGGCGTTGGAACGCAAGGTCAGAGCCATTTCACCACCTTTGCCCAGATCGCGGCGGAACAATTGGGGGTGGAGGTAGAAGATGTGGAAGTTGTTACTGGGGATACAGACCTGTTCCATTGGGGAACAGGTACGTTTGCCAGCCGGGGAGCAGTGGTGGCGGGCAGCGCGGTGCATGCTGCCGCAAAAGAAGTGCGTGAGAAGACGTTGAGAGCGGCTGCTGAAAAGCTGGGCGCAGAAATAAAAGATTTGGAATTGACACAGGGCGTGGTGCGGCTAAAAAATGATCCTGCTCATGCGGTTTCATTGGGCGTTTTGGCCGAAGACGCCAACCCATTGCGCGGGGCGGTGAAACCGGGCACCGAACCTGGATTAGAATCGACCAGCTATTTTGGCCCGGAACGCGGGGCAACGGCTTGCGGGGCACACGCCATGATCGTGGAGGTTGACCCGCAGACGATGGCGTTGAAGATCCACAAATATGTGGTGGTACATGACTGTGGGGTATTGATCAATCCACTGGTTGTGGATGGTCAAATCCACGGCGGCGTAGCCCAGGGCATCGGCAATGCTTTCTATGAACGGCTGGCATACGATGATTGGGGCACCATCCAGAATGCGTCGTTGCGGGATTTTTTGCTGCCAACTGCGCTTGAAGTTCCACACATGGAAGTCGGACACGAAGAAACACCTTCACCATATAATCCGTTGGGGATGAAGGGCACTGGCGAGGCAGGGGCGATCCCGGTCGGGCCTTTATTTGCTTCGGCGCTTGAAGATGCTTTGTCGGATCTGGCAGAATTTGAGATACTGGAAATCCCGTTGAGCCATAGCCGCTTGTGGGAGATCTTGCATACCGGTGATCCAGTTTAACCACTGATTGATTAGCAGAAAGAGGCTGTCCAAATTGGGCGGCCTCTATTTAATTTGGTTATGAACTGGCATATTGTGAGTCATGGTTTGGTATTTATTTTTTGCGAAAACGACCGGGGAAGCGTTGCGTTATGAATTGGAAGCAGAAGCTTGATCAAATGATGGGTGGTCTGCCTGGGCAAGATGGAGGGGCTGGAGCATGAAAAACAGCACAAGTCAGGGCATTCCGGTTTGAAAAGCGGTACAATACAATTCCAGCAGGATGAAATCATACAATCTTTCACAGCCTGAAATACCAGCGGAAAGGCGGCAAAATGAGGAAGAAATTGATTCTTGTAGCAGGCAATATTGGTTCCGGCAAGACATCCTTGACGGAGCGAATTGGCGAACGGTTGGGCTGGCACACGGCGTATGAGTCGGTGGCAGACAACCCCTATTTACCTCATTTTTACAAGGACATGAAAGCCTGGTCATTTCATTTGCAGGTCTTTTTTCTGGGGCATCGCGCCGAGCAGCATCTTGAAATGTGGAATGATCCGCGCTCGGCGATCATAGACCGCAGCATTTATGAGGATGCCTACATTTTTGCGCGCGCATTGCATCACATGGGCAATATCAATGAAATTGATTATCAATCCTACCGGCGGGTGTTTGATCTGGTGACGCGCAGTCTGCCTTCGCCATCGTTGTTGATCTATCTGAAAGCACCTGTGCCGGTATTGATGGAGCGCATTCAAGCCCGCGCCAGGGACATGGAGACGGGCATCAGTGCGGATTATCTGTGCTTGCTGGAATCGTTTTATGATGACTGGATGCGTTCGTTTGACCTGTGCCCGGTGTTGACCATCCGCACGGATGATCTGGACTTTGTGCACCGCCCGCGGCATTTGACCACGGTGATCGAGCGCATCCAGGATACACTGGCGGGCAAGGAAGAGGTGGTTTTCAATAACGGTGGCGCCTGAGGATCGGTATACAGGAGTGGATGAAGGTGATTGAGGAAGCCCGTGCGACGGGCTTCTTTTTATGCCGATGAGTGTGAACGGGGGAGAGAAGTATAATAATGGAGAGAAATGAGCGTTTTTCCTTGAAAAATCCGCAACGATTTTTGCAACCATTTGAAAACTTCTGCGTATATAGAGTAGAACAACACAGGAGCAGGAGTATCCGTGAGCGACTTCGAAGCAATCTGGCTTGAACAAGCACTGCATGGGGATGACGACGCCTTTGCGCAACTGGTGGAAACATACCAAAGACCGGTATTTAACCTTTGTTACCGGATGCTGGGTGACCCTCAGGAAGCAGAAGACGCGGCCCAGGAATCATTCTGGCGGGCATATCAGGCATTGCATCGATATGACCCGAACAGGAAATTTTCCACCTGGCTGCTGTCCATTGCGGCCCATTATTGCATTGACCAACAACGCAAACGGCATATTGTGTCTGTGCCGATGGACATCGTTTTTGAGGAAACCTTTGCGGATCGGTCGCCTAATCCTGAACATGCAGTAGAAAGCTCGGAGGAAGACCGCATGCTACATGCTTTGATGAATGCGATGAATTCACAAGACAGGGCTGCTTTGGTGCTGCGTTACTGGTATGGATTTTCGGATGTGGAGATCAGTGAGGCTTTGTCTCTCTCGGTGAGTGCTGTAAAAAGCAGGCTTTATCGAGCTCGCCAGCAGCTGGCCCAGGATTTGCAAGCAGTGCATCAGGAATCCTTAACTGCAGAAGAGGAGTATTATGGTTCACCAACCTTTTGAAAAATGGATCGTTGAAGAAACGCCATTGACAGATGAGGAAGAGCACTTGCTGAGAAATCATTTGCAGCAATGTGCAGAATGCCGCAGGCTGCAAAGCAACTTGCAAGGGCTGGATGATCTGCTGACGAAGGCAGCCATGGTTGCACCGGCGGCCGGTTTCACCCAACGCTGGCAGGCTGGATTGGCAGAGAAGCGAGCATTGAAACAGCGGCGGCAGGTGCGGAAATTTTTTCTGAGTATATTAGGCGCGGGCTTATTGACCTTGGGCGTAATGGGGCTGTATATTGCCCTGACCAGTTCGCCGGTTGAACTGGTGATCAGGTTGATGGAAAATGCCTCGCGCACATTGATCAATCTTGATCAGCTAGAGGGCTTTGTATCCTCGATCTTTGTTAGCTTGCCCCCCTTTCTCTCCATGGGGCTGTGGATCGTAGTGGCCAGCGGCTTATGCCTGTTTACCATGATCTGGATCGGAGCTCTCTGGCGAACCTTTTTTCAAGGAGAATTAACGAAATGAAACCCATCTCTCGAATCTCCCTTTTATTGCTCACTTTGGTGTTGCTGATGGCGGTTTTTCCCAGTCCGGCATTGGCACAATCAACGGATGGTGATGAGGGCAAATTTGTATTTGGCGGGACGTATACGCTGAGAAGCGGCGAAACCCTGCGCGGCGGCCTGGTGGTGGTTGGCGGTACGGCCTTATTGGAGGAAGATACTCTGGTTGTCGGCGACATTGTTGTGGTTGGCGGCCAGGTGGAAATCTTCGGTGAAGTGGAAGGCAATGTGATCGCCATTGGCGGCAGGGCCTACCTTGGCAAGCATGCAGTCGTCAATGAAGATCTGGTGACGGTTGGCGGAACGGTGCAGCGCGAAGAAGGCGCCCTGGTGCGCGGTTCGATCACAGCCGAGATGCCGGAGGATTTTGATTTCGGAGTGTTCAGTCCGCAAGCATTTGCCAGAAACCAGGACTGGCGCTCCAACCTGTGGCGGGGATTCAAGCCGATCGGCGATGTGATGGTCAAGTTCATGCAGGCGCTGGCGTTATCGGCACTGGCAGCGGTACTGGCGCTGTTCCTGCTCAAGCCGATGAACCGGGTGTCGCGTGCAGTAATAACTCAGCCTTTTGCGGCTGGCGGTTTGGGCTTCCTGACCATTATTGTGTTGCCGGCGCTGCTGGTGGTCTTGGCGATCACCTTGATCCTGCTCCCGCTGAGTTTGATTGGTGTCGTGGTACTTGTATGCGGTTTCGTGTTTGGGTGGGTGTCCATTGGGCTGGAGGTTGGCAAGCGCATTGAGAAGATGTTCAAAGTGGAAGATCCGTGGGTTCCGGCAGTCAGCGCCGGGGTGGGCACGTTGACCTTGAGCGTGGTATCCTATTCGGTGGGATTAATCCCTTGTATTGGCTGGGTGCTGCCTTTCCTGGTGTACGTGCTGGGGCTTGGGGCGGTGGTTCTGACCCTGTTTGGGTCACGGGATTACCCGCTGGCAATTGCACCCGCCAGGCCGACTGTTGCCCCTGCACCGACGCCGCACCAGCCGCAATCCGGCCTGGACGCCACGCTGGAAGAAGCAGCGGGTGAAGCGAAAAGCGTCAATCGTGTTGATGATCTGCCATCAGATGATGGGGAAATAGCAGAATAATGGTGTTCGTTGGATGGGCGTGCTTTTTTGAAAGGCACGCCCATTTGATCTATTAATAGGTTTGGGAGGGAAAAATGAAACATGCACTTCGAAATCTTCTATTGCTGGTGGGCATTCTTCTGGTGATAACAACTGCCTGCCGGGTGGGGATCCCTGATACGCAGAGCGTTGTGCTTGGCGAAACCCGAACATTTCTGATCAGTGAAGAATTGCCATCTGATCCGCAACAGGAGACGAAGGTACATATTGAAATGGGGGCTGGCAGCCTGGCGGTCGAAGGTGGAGCGCAGAAACTGGTGGAGGGCACGGTGGATTACAATGTGGCTGATTGGCAGCCCGAAATCTTGCGGAGGGAAAGCAGGCTGGATATTCGCCAGAAAGCGGAGCGTTCCATTAATTTGGGCGGCCTGGACCGGGTGGTGAACCGCTGGTCACTCCAGTTGGGTCAGTCGCCGATCGATCTGCGCATCACGGCCGGAGCATATGAGGGCAGCCTTGACCTGAGCGGGGTGCCTCTGACCGGGCTGGATGTTTCGGATGGCGCCAGCAACGCGAAGATTGTGTTTGCCCAGCCCAACCCGGTAGAAATGGCAAGACTGAGTTACCGCACGGGGGCTTCGGATGTGTCGCTGACCGGATTAGGGAATGCCAATTTCAGGCGGATGACATTTGACGGCGGGGCGGGTTCGTATAGCCTTGATTTTTCCGGGGCTCTGCGAGAGGATGGACGGGTGACGATCAACGGCGGGCTGGGGGATTTTAAAATCTCTGTTCCGGCCGATACTGCCGCCCAGATCAAGATCGGCGGTAATTTGTCGAATGTTAATACCCGCGGCACCTGGCTGGTGCGGGACGGGGTTTATTATACGCAGGGCAGCGGGCCGCTGCTGGAGATTGAGATCAATGTTGGGTTGGGGTCGATCACGTTGATCAGTGAATAAATGGTCAACTGCTGGCGCGTCAATGAGCGGCGGATCTATTACTCAAAATTACGAAAATTGTTGTCATTTTTTGTGGAATTTTTGGCGGATCGTGGTATAATAACCGCCGCTTGAGGTGGTAAGCTTTCAGGCGAAAAAATGGAGAGGTAGCATAGTCTGGCCTAATGCGCGCGCTTGGAGAGCGCGTGAACCGAAAGGTTCCGTGGGTTCGAATCCCACCCTCTCCGCTGGACAGGTGTCCGCTGGATGAGTATCCGCTGGATAAGTATCCGCTGGACTAAAGTCCGCTGGACGATCAACCGCTTGTTATTGAGACAGGCGGTTTTTGGTTTAATCGTTTTAAATTTCAGGGGACAGGTCATTTGACTTTGGAAAAACTTGGGTATACACTCGAGCTTATATGTAATCATTTCGTGCCATGACGAGGGTGAAGAAGATGGAAAATGATGTGAGAAGCGATGGTTTGAAGAAGTCTGTGTGGGCGGGGTTGATCCTGCTGGGCCTGGCCGGGCAACTGGCCTGGGCAGTGGAAAATCAATTTTTCAATACATTCATGTATAACCGTATTACGCCTGACCCCAGGCCGATCTCGTGGATGGTTTCGGCGACGGCGCTGGTGGCCACGCTGGCTTCAATCCTGATGGGCACGTTCAGCGACCGTACACGCTCGCGCTGGGGACGGCGGCGGCCGTATCTGGTGCTGGGGTATCTGGCGTGGGGGGTGTTTACGGCTTTATATCCCACATCGGCCAGATTCCAGCCGGTGGGGGTGGCGATCGGGATGGCGATCCTGTTCGACTGCCTGATGACGTTTTGCGGCTCGACAGCCAATGATGCGGCTTTTAACGCCTACGTGACAGACGTGACTACGACGGTAAACCGCGGCCGGGTGACGGGGGTGCTGCAAATCATGACCTGGGTGGCGATCCTGATCGTGTATGGCGGGGCGCCGATGCTGATCGAAGTGTGGGGGTATGAGGCTTTCTTTTACCTGATTGGAGCGCTGGTGATGGTGGTGGGGCTGGCCAGTGGCTGGCTGTTGAAGGAGGAGGGCGACCTGCCGCCGGTCAGGGAGAGCTATGGCACTCAACTGGCAAGCACATTTCGCTGGAAGACCCTGCGCAAGAACCGCAACCTTTTTCTGGTCTTGCTGGCGGTGACCTTCTTTACCACGGCGCAGAACATCTTTTTTCCGTATTTGTTGATCTATTTGCAGCATTATATTCAACTGGAGACTTTGCAGTATTCGGTGTTGGTGGCGGCGGCGATATTAATTGGGGGAATTGCCATGGCGTATCCTTTTGGCTTGCTGGTGGACCGCTGGGGGCGGCTGCCAGTGGGGCTGCTGGCAGTGGTAGGCGAGGCGACGGGGTTGGTGCTGTTCTCTCTTTCGCGTTCGTTTGTGTGGCTGACGGTCACCGGTATTTTGTGGCTGGCGCCAATCTCGGCCTGGACGATTGCCACGATGACGTGGACCAAGGACCTCTTTCCCGATGACAAACGCGGCCAGTTTGCGGGCATCTATGTGCTGTTCTATGTGCTGTTTCCGCAGATCCTGGGGTCGCTGCTGGGCGGATGGCTGGGCGCGCGGTTTGGCATCCCAATCGTGCTGGAAGGGCAGGCCGGGTTTGTGCCCACACCATTGATCTTCCAGGTGGCGGGAGTGGCAACCCTGCTGGCGGCTTTGCCGCTGCTGGTGATCCGGCGGGAAGCGAGGAAGGCAACAAATGGATGAGCCATCAGAGCGCATCCTGAAAGGGAAGGATCGACAGGTGCGGGTGCAAGCCCTGGCAGAGAATGCGGTGCGCATCAGCCTGGGCAAAGCGGGCGAAGAATGGAGCGCAGACCGCCCGTGGCTGGCGCATGTGCTGGTTGAGCAGGCTGCGCAAGAAATGAACGACTGTGAATTGCGTGTAGCCATAGATGGCGGGCGGGTACAGATCAGCACCGAGGGAGGCGGCTCACTGCTGACGGAAAAGGCGGCGGCCGAGATTGGGCCGTCAGGGGTACGGATGTGCTTCCAGATGGGGGCAGAGGAGGCTTTTTTCGGCGGCGGCGAGTGGTTCAATGGTTTCATGCGGCGGGAGGCCAGTTTGCGGCTGCACGTGCAAGAGTCGCCGTCCCTGCTGCAAAACAAACGGACTTACTCAACCATTCCGTTTTTTTTGAGCACGCGCGGTTTTGGTTTCTTTCTGTTGAACAGTCACGAAAGCCGATGGCAATTCAATCCGCAGGCCGGGGAATGGACGATCGAGGTTGACGGCCCACCGGCGGATTTCATCCTGATCCACGGGCCGGACTTCAGACGGATCGTGGAAACGTATACTGCCCTGACGGGCAGGCCGCCGCTGCCGCCCCTGTGGGCGTTTGGTTTGTGGGTGACCAGTTATCCCCAGGATCATCAGGAGGCGGTTCTGGCGCACGTGGCAGAACACCGCCGGAGGGAAGTGCCGCTGGACGCGGTGATCCTGGATTATCACTGGGAGGAGCGGTTCCATAATTTTCGCTGGCGCAAGGAGTTGATCCCGGACCCGAAGCGGCTTGTGGCGGGTTTACGGGCGGCCAATGTGCGCCTGGGATTGATCCTGACACCGTTTGTCAACCAGCGCAACCAGTTTTTGAAGAACATTGTTCTGCAATTGCTGGTGCGGGATATTCCCAGGGGGATGGTGTTCAGCGACGAGCGGGCTTTGCCGGAATATGAGGAGGCGCAGCAAAAGGGTTTGCTGGCGCATGAGGACGCGACATGGTGGTTTGGGCGGGGCGGGATGCTGGATTTCAGTAATCCGGCAGCGGCAGACTGGTGGAACGCAAAACTACGCCCGCTGTATGATCTGGGGGTGGACTTCTTCAAGAACGATGACGGGGAATACTTGCCGGAGGACGCGGCCGGGTTTTTGGGAATGGATGGCCGGGAATATCATAACCTGTATGGATTTTTTTACGGACGGGCAATGTATGAAGGTATGGCTGCACTGGACGACAGGCGGGCGGTAATCTATGCCCGCTCGGTGTGGGCCGGATCGCAGCGTTATCCGGCGGTTTTCCTGGGGGATCAGAAGCCAAGCTTCGAGTGCATCCGCCGCACGCTGCGGGCAGGGATGAACCTGGGGCTGGCCGGGTTTGCATACTGGACGGCGGACGTGTTTGGTCTGGATGGCAAGACCACGCCCGAGACGCATATGCGCTATGCGCAATGGGCGCTGCTCAACCCGGTGGCGCGCTATTTCTGGCGACCGCCGCGGATCGATAACACGCGCTTTCCGTGGTCGCATGGCAGTCAGGTGGAAGCCAATTTCAAGACTTATGCCAGGCTGCGTTACCAGTTGCTGCCAACGTACTATGCTCTGGCCTGGGAGGCGATGCAGACTGGCGTGCCGATCCTGCGGCCGCTGGTGATGGCGTTCCCGGAGGAGCCAGAACTGGCCGGGGTGGAGGACCAGGTGATGTTGGGGGAGAACCTGATGCTGGCACCGGTGGTGGAAAAAGGTGCGGTGCGGCGCAAAATCCTGCTGCCACGCGGCAGATGGTATGACTTCTGGTCGCAGGCGCAGTGGGAAGGGCCGGGTGAGATTATGTATGAAGCGCCGGTGGAGCGGTTGCCGCTGCTGGTGAAAGGCGGTACGCTGCTGGTGATGGGCCCACCGCTGGAGCATATCCCTGATGACCATCGTTTTGACTGTCTGGAATTGCATTGCTGGCCGCCGTATCCTGCTGACAGCGTGCTATATGAGGATGACGGGGTGACGCGGGGATATGAACATGGGACGGCAGCTCGCAGCAGGCTGCGGGTGGTGCCCGAAGCCGGGCAGGTGCGGGTGGAGCTGCTGCCGGCGGTCGGCAGTTTTGAGGGGCAGCCGCTGCAGCGAGTGGTGTATGTGGTGCTGCATGACATGGACCAGCCGCGGGACGTGCAGGTCAGTGACGGGGTGATTGCTGATCCACAGTATGATGCAGAAAAGCGCGAATTGAGTGTTCTGCTGGAGGGTGTGCCAGTGCGGACCGAGACAAGGGTTGTGGTGGTGCATTGAGATTTCCACCGGCGGGCGTCAACGGGAAGCGGGTATTGAGGTTTGCCGATTGGGGGGGATGACGACAGATGCAGATTGATTGGGAATAGCAGGAGAGAATTGATGGCCGGAGTACCTGAATTTTTGCTGCGCAAGCTGTTCGTGCAGGACAGCCTGAAGACGGATGAGAACGGTTTCTCATTTGGACTGAACAACACCTTTGCCCCGGCAACGGTGACCAGTTTCACATTGACGGTCAACGGCAAGGTTGTGCCATCGGAAGATTTGCACATCCAGGCCGGGACGGGGGAAGTGGTGCGCGGGGCAGATATCAGCCCTGAAACGCCATTCTCGCTACCGGTGAAAGTGGTAGTGACCGTTTCGGTGGGCGGGCAGGGTCTGGGAGATGGCAGTCTGCATTTCGGGATTGACACAGTGGAGGCCGGAGCGCTGGCATTCGGCTTGCAGGCCAAAAGCCCGGCAGCGGGCGGGGGGCAGAAGACGGCTGGCAAGCGCCGCTGGCGCTGGCCGAAGTTTCTGCGGCGGCCGATCAAAGCCACGGTGCGGGTGGATGCGGATGAGGTGATCGGCGAGGTGCAGCCGGAGGTGTATGGGCATTTCATCGAGCATCTGGAGCGCTGCATCTATGGGGGCATCTGGACAGAGGATGGGGCGGCGCTGCGGCCGGATACGCTGCGACTGATTCAGGGGCTCAAGCCGAGTGTGATCCGCTATCCGGGCGGGAACTTTGCCAGCGGATACCACTGGGAGGACGGCATTGGCCCGAAGGGACAGCGGCCAGTGCGCTTTGACCAGGCCTGGCAGTCTGAGGAAAGCAACCAGGTGGGCACGGATGAATTCATGGCTTTTTGCCGCGAAACGGGGGCGGAGCCATTCCTGGTGGTGAATGACGGATCGGGCACGCCGGAGGAAGCGGCGCGCTGGGTGGCATATTGCAATGAAGATGCCGGCGGCGGGCAGGGTGCGCGGCGGGCGGCCAATGGCCATTCGGAACCTTATGGTGTGCACTGGTGGGGGGTGGGCAATGAAGTGTGGGGGCAGTGGCAGATCGGTACCACCGATGCGGGCGGGTATGCCAGGCGGCTGCGCGAGTTTGTGACGGCCATGCGGGCAGTGGACGAAAGCATCCGCATTGTGGCGGTGGGGGACAAAGTGATGAGCGGGGCAGTTACAGACCCAGGCGCGTTGTGGAATGAAGTGGTGCTGCGCGAAGCGGGCGACATCATTGACGATTTGTCCTTCCATTTGTACCAGCCAGATCGGGAGGGCTGGCAGGATGCGTATGACCCGGACGAACTGCACAGGACTGTCGTGGCTGCGCCGCTGGACGCGGAGCGGATCATCCAGCGCATTGGGCGGCAGATTCAGACCTGTGCTCCAGATCGCAAGATCGGGGTGGTATTTGACGAGTGGAATCTGTGGCTGGCACCGGCGGAAGATGCGCAATCCATGCACGATATTGCGTATAGCCAAAGAGATGCACTGTATGTGGCGGGAATGCTGCATGTTTTCCAGCGGCAGTGCAAGCTGGTCTCGATGGCGAACCTGGCGCAGATGGTGAACGTGCTGCCGCTGATCCAGACCAATGAAAACAAGGCCATCGCCACGGCGATCTATTATCCATTCCAGATGTACCGCCAGATGGAGAAGGTGGTGATGGAAAGCAAGGTGAGCGGAGCGGTGTTCAGCAGCCAACGGCTGGGGAATATTGATGAGGTGGTGGATGCGCCGTATATAGATGTGACTGCCACGCGTGACGCACGGCGGCAGCGGGCGGTGCTGGGGATCATCAATCGCCACCCTGATAAGCGCGTGGATCTGGCGGTGCGATTGAGCGGTCTGGAGAGACTCAAGCCGCGGCGCGGGTGGCTGCTTTCCAGCAAGGAAATGGATGCTGTCAACAGCTTTGAAAACCCGAACGCGGTAAAGGTCAAGGAAATTGAATTGCCCAATATCCGCACGCATGATCATTTCCGGCTGGATCTGCCGCCGTGTTCGGTGTCGATTTTGGAATTGAAATAGATGGATTTATTGATGGCGGGCATGAAATCTCACGCAAAGGCGCCAAGGCGCAAAGAAAGGATTCGGATTGGATGACCCTCCCGGTCACGCCCGGCGTTACGCCCATCCCTACCGAGACACCCCCGCCGCCTTTGCAGAGTGCGGAGTACGTTTATGACGGCGATGGAAATATGGTCAAAGCCGTGGTGAATGATGTGGTTACGTATTATCCCGGCAGGCATTACAATGAGGAAGTGGATAATTCTGTAAGCACGGTGAAGAAGTTCTACACCATGGGCAACTTGTCGTAAGCTCACCTGGAAAGGCTGTGCAGTTACCGATTGGATATCAAAATGACGAAAAACATTCTGGATGTAAAACTTGACAAGCTGGTCTATGGCGGCGAAGCGATGGGCCGCCTGGAAGACGGACGGGCGGTGTTTGTGCCTTATGCCCTGCCGGACGAGAAGGTGCGGGTGCGGGTGGTTGAGGAGAAGCGCGGGCATGTGCGCGCCGAACTGGTGGAGGTGCTGGAAGCCTCGCCGGAGCGGATCGTACCGCGCTGCCGGCATTTTGGCGAGTGCGGCGGCTGCCATTATCAGCATCTGGATTATGAAACACAGCTGGCAGTGAAACGGCAGGTGCTGGTTGAGCAGTTCCAGCGCATCGCCGGAATCGATGATCCGCCGGTGGAGGCGGTTGTGCCTTCTCCTGCCGAGTGGCATTATCGCAACACGGTGCAGTTCTCGCAAACAGAGGATGGCCAGCTGGGATACCAGGCGGCGCGCTCGCATGCGGTGGTGGCGATCTCGGAATGCTTTCTGCCGGAAGAGGGGATCAATGCGCTCTGGCCGCAGTTGAATCTGGAACCTGTGCCCGGTCTGAAGCGAATCGAGCTGCGGCAGGCAGATAACGGCGAGATGCTGGTGCTGGAAGGCGAAGATGAGCTGCCGCCGGAGATGGAGCTGGAACTGCCGATTTCGGCGGTGTACCTGAGTCCCGAGAGAGGCCCGATGATCATGGCGGGGGACGAGTTTGGGATCATTGAGATCCGGGGACGGCCGTTCAGTTTTAACGCGGGATCGTTCTTCCAGGTAAATACAGCCCAGGCGGAGGCGATGGTCAAGCATGTGCTGGACCTGCTGCCGCTGACGGCAGAGACTACGGCGCTGGACGTGTACTGTGGGGTGGGATTGTTCAGTGCCTTCATGGCGCCACGCGTGAAGCAGTTGATCGGGATCGAAGCATCGCCGCTGGCGTGTGAGGACTTTGCCATTAACCTGGATGCGTTTGATAACGTGGTTCTGTATCAGGATGAGGCGGAGAAAGTGCTGCCTACGCTGGAAGTGCAGGCAGATGTGGTGGTGGTGGACCCGCCGCGGGCGGGGATCAAACCGCAGGCGCTGGATGCGCTGGTGGAGATGGGGGCTGATACGCTGGTTTACGTGTCCTGCGATCCGGCGACGCTGTGCCGGGATGTGAAGCGGCTGCTGGCCGCCGGTTACCGGCTGGAGCGGATCACGCCGTTTGACCTTTTCCCGCAGACGTATCATATTGAGACGGTGGTATTGCTGAAGAAGACCTAGAAAAAGTGGAACACGCAGACGGATAAGGGGGCACAAAGGGATTTGGAGTACTGTTGTCGACAGGACAATTGCCTTTGGTTTGTGCGATTTTTTTACATTTAGCGTATTGGATGATTGGATAGGACACCTTTAAAATCAGGGAGGGAATCTGATGACTGATTATGTGAACATTGCACTTGAGAACCTTGCGAACGAGCATGTGTGCTGCGCCATTGCAGACAAGAAACATCAAGCCGGGGTGGATACCAAGAAAACCTGGCTGGCTGAGAGATTGAAGGAAGGCCATGTATTTCGCAAGTTAAATGCCAGGGGAAAAGTGTTCATTGAGTATGCCCCGCTGGAGACCGCCTGGGTGCCAGTCGAGGGCGAGAATTACCTGTATGTCTACTGCCTGTGGGTATCTGGCAGTTATAAGGGAAAAGGACATGGCAAGGAACTGCTGGAATATTGCATTCAGGATGCACGGCAGCAAAACAAATCCGGGATTTGTGTTTTAAGCAGCAAGAAGAAGAAACCTTTTCTTACGGACAAGAAATTTGTGGAACAGTTTGGTTTCCAGCCGGTGGAGAGCTTGCCGGGAGAGTATGAATTGCTGGCATTGTCTTTTGATGGCAGGCTGCCGCGGTTTGCTGATCGTGTGAAGCAAGGCCGAATTGATTCGGATACCTTGACGATTTACTATAGCGTGCAATGCCCCTATATTGCGAACTGCATTCAACAGGTGGAAGCGTATTGTGCAGAAAATGACGTTGCCCTTGAACTTGTGAGGGTGGATACTTTAGAAAAAGCGAAGAATATTCCCTGCATATTCAATAACTGGGCTGTATTTTACAAGGGTGAATTTGAAACTGTGCATTTGCTGAATGAAGGCTATTTGAAGAAGCTGCTCGAAAAATAGAAACAGGCTTGCTTCGAAATCGATGAAGGCAAGGAGGGCAATGGAAAAAATCGCCGCCCTGCCTTTTTTCTTTTTCAGGAATGGTATTTCTCTTGACGGCTAACAACTGTTCGCTTATCATTAAGCTAACGTATGTTAGCT
This sequence comes from Anaerolineales bacterium, assembly GCA_020060485.1. Next base: position 7,921 of record JAGVAB010000042.1, on the reverse strand, counting down.
TAATTCAATACAGGAGAATTTGATGAAAAACGAAAAATTGGGCCAGGTCTCTGCCTGGACTGCCGCAATCAGCACCATTCTGTTTGCATTATTCATGCTGATCCCGGATCAAACCTTGTCCGGCATGTTATCTTACGCAATTTGCATCGTGCTATCGTTTGGGTATCTGGGCTTGGCCTGTGCTTTTGCGGTGACGGCTGAGCCTGAAAGGAAAGCCAGCGCGTATTTTGGCATGGCACTGGCGGCTGTGTATGTGGTCTTCATCAACCTGGTGTATTATTCGCAGCTTACCACCGTGCTGCACAAGACAGCCGCGGTGGATGTGTTGGGCGCCCTGACGTACCAGCCGGGTTCGTGGATGTTCAACCTGGATCTGTTTGGGTATGGCGTGATGAGTTTGTCGACGTTCTTTATTGGTTTGTCGGTGGTAGCGGGCACCCGTTCGGAAAGGTGGATGAAGAATTTGATGCTGGCAGCCGGGGTTTTTGCATTGTCGAGTATTGTCATGCCGACGTTGAATCTATTCGCGGAACAAGGCAGTGATATCTTCGGGATTTTGGCGCTGGAGTTCTGGTGCCTGTATTTTACGCCGGTGATGGTACTGGCGGCAGGCTATTTTGAGAGACGGAATGAAACGAGTTGACATGATGAGGCAGACCAATACCAAAGAGCGGATTCTGGATTGTGCGATTGATCTGTTTTCCGAGAAGGGATACAAGGAGGTTTCGGTGCGCGAGATTGCGGCAGCGGTGGGGATACGGGCTGCCTCGCTGTACAAGCATTACGAGAACAAGGAAGCCATTCTGGAGAGTATTTTCTCGCTCTTTCGCGCAATAATGGCAGAGACGCAACAGTACGAGAAAGAGATGCTGCAACTGCCGGAGGGGATGTCGGCAGAGGAGATATTGACAGGGGCGTTTTTGCTGTTTCGGGATTTGATCTACACCCCGCGGCTGTTGAAAATCACGCGCATCATCAACATGGAGCAGGCGCATAATGAACTGGTGAAGGCGTTCTTTCTGCAAGAGCTGGTTGACCGGCCGATTGCGGAGTTGACGGGTACGTTTGCGGCGATGATTGCGGCGGGGCTGCTGCATTCTGCGGACGCGCAGATGCTGGCGAAGACATACCACGCTATGATCATCTCGGCGTATTACACACATAACATTTTACGGGCAGAGGTGGACCTGCCGCAGGTGGAGGCCGAGATGTTGGGGTTCATCCGGTTCTTCTGTCATGTTTTTGGGAGTTCCACTATATTTGAGGGATAGCAGGAAAACAAGGGGGATTTTTGAGGGCGCATGGCATGCGTCCCTGGCAAACCGGGATTACGGAAACAGCCTTCTGGTTTTGACTTCGGCGACGGCGTCTGGCCGGTAGCGGTAAAGGCGGGCGGGGCGGCCTTCTCCGCTGCGGTATTCTTCGGTGGGTTCGATGATGCCGGCTTGCAGGATGCGGCGGCGGAAGTTGCGTTTGTCTAGTACTTCATCGAGGATCATTTCGTAGGTTTGCTGAAGTTCTGACAGGGAGAAGGTTTCGGGCAGCAGTTCGAAACCCACCGCGGTGTATTCCAGTTTGTAGCGCAGGCGGCGCAGGGCATAGGCAAGAATGCCGGCATGGTCCATCGCCAGGAGGGGCGGGGTGTTGACTGGCATCCAAGCTAACGCAGAAGGCTGACTTCTTAATGGGTGCCGGTCGAGAGGGATCAGGGAAAAATAGACGACCGAGACGAGGGCTTGAGCGGGATGGCGCTGCGGGCCGCCGTAGGTGTAGAGCTGCTCCAGGTAAACTTCGTGGACATGCATGATTTCTCTGAGGCAATTTTCGGCGGTTTGTTCGAGTGCCTGACCAGGCAGGATGGGAAAAGCGGGAAATTCCCAATGATCGGGGAAGAAGGCCGGGGCGGATGGCTGCAAGAGGATGTGCAGGCGGCCATCGCGCAGGGTGAAGACCACCACGCGCAGTTCAATGTGCGGCTGCTGGCTGGATTCGGTTTCGTTGGGGCAAAGAGTCTCGGAAATTGGGCTCATCGTTTTGAATTATATACCAAAAGACATATAATTAGGATGAGCTATGTGGAATGGGAGCATTCTAAAATGCAGAGATCAACGGCTGCACAGCACGACAAGAGCAGGTTCATCCTGTTCGGGTCAACGCAGGGGAGTGCTGCGGGCGCTCATGCGGTCCTGTAAAGACACATGTGAACGATTCTACAGACTCTGACAGCTTTCCATGGATCGCCGGTTTCCGGCAGGCACACGGTATTTTTTCTTGGTTGGAGGTGAATGTGAGGACGAGATCTTTTTCCAGAATAGTGGTCTTGCTGCTGCTGGCAGGGGTAGTGATGGCTTGCTCGATACCGTTGCCGTTTGTGCGAAAGGCATTTCCAGCGATCGAGGTAACCCCAAACCTGACCATGACGGCCCTGTATGCTGTGGAGTATGCTACTGCCACGCCGCCGGTTGTGCCAACGGCCATGCCGGAGCAGCCAACATTGACCCCCAGCGAAATGCCCACGGCTACGGCAGAGCTGGCCACCAATACGCCAACCCCGGCAACGGCCACGCTGGTGCCCACGGTGGTGCCGGTATTCATTACACCGGTGACGGGCAGCGGCCAGACGCGCCCAGGCGGTTATTTTGTGGCGAATTATTTGAGCACGCCGCCGGTACTGGACGGCAACTGGGACGAATGGACGACCACCCAGTATCCGGCTGGAAATGTTGTGTATGGTAATGATAACTGGACGGGCGAAAACGACCTGACGGCTGCTTTCCGTATTGGCTGGGATTACCAGTATCTGTATGTGGCAGCCAAGGTCAAGGATGATGTGTATGTGCAGAACGCCAGTTACCACGACATTTACAAGGGCGACAGCCTGGAAATTCTGCTGGATGCCGACCTGTATGGCGATTGGTACAATGATGTGCTCAGTGCGGATGATTACCAACTGGGTATCTCACCTGGCCGGCCGGACGTGAACGGGGTGCGGGAGGCTTACCTGTGGTACCCGTATTCGATTGCCGGGCCGCGGCCGGAAGTGAAGATCGCGGCGATCAAGGAGGAGGGCGTATACCGGGTGGAGGCGGCCATCCCGTGGACGGTGTTTGGGGTTTCACCTGCACCGGGCCGGCATTACGGGTTTGCCTTCTCGGTTTCGGACAATGACAACCCGTCGGCCAATGTGCAGCAGAGCATGGTCTCGAGCGTGGCCGGGCGGCGGCTGACGCGCCCGATGACGTGGGGCGAGCTGGTGCTGGGACAGTGACCTGGATATCTGTTACAATCGGCCGGGGAGTCATCTCCCCGGCATTTTTGTTTTTCAAACGACAGACCGGATTGGCGGAGATGCGGGTTTGATCCTGTTACTCTGGAGGCAGCTGGTGCAATGATCTATTTATGGGTGGTTTCTTTGATCTGGGCGTTTTCTTTTGGGCTGATCAAGGGCAATCTGGCCGGCCTGGATGCGAATTTCGTGGCGGCGGCGCGGCTGCTGGTTTCGCTGCTTGTGTTTCTGCCGATGATGCGCCTGAAAGGCGTCAACCGGCGCCTGGCGTGGATGCTGATGGGGATTGGCGCGGTGCAGTACGGGGTGATGTATCTGACGTACATTGCGTCGTTTGCTTTTCTCAAGGCATATGAGATCGCACTTTTCACCATCTTCACGCCGGTTTACGTGACATTGATCCACGATGCCCTGCAGCGAAAATTCCAGGTGCGGCATTTGGCGCTGGCAGCTCTGGCTGTGCTGGGTACGGGGGTGGTGGTGTATGGCGGCTTGCAATCGCCGGGGATGTGGCGAGGGTTCCTGCTGGTGCAGGTCTCCAACCTGTGTTTTGCTTTTGGTCAGGTGGCATACAAGGCTGCCCTGCCGCCAGAGATGGAGGTGAAGGAGGAGCGGTTGTTTGGCCTGCTGTATCTGGGCGGGGCGGCAACTGCCGCGCTGGCTGCGCTGTTCTTCACCGACTGGGGGGCGGTGGCAGTCAACGGGCGTCAGGCGTGGACCCTGTTGTATCTGGGCGTGGTGGCTTCGGGGTTGTCATTTTTCCTGTGGAATATGGGCGCACGCCGGCTGGGGGCGGGTGCGCTGGCTATCTTCAATGATCTGAAGGTGCCGTTGGCTATTCTGGTTTCGCTGGTTTTCTTTGGCGAAGAAGCCAACCTGCTGCGCCTGGCGCTGGGCGGGGGCGTGGTGCTGGCGGCTTTGGTGATGAGCGAGAGGGTGAAAGTTACCCCCACTTAACCTCCTCCGAATTGCTTCACAATTCAAGGGAGGCATTGGTTGATTTTTGGAAGATTTCGGAAAACTGCTTCTAAAAGATCTTGGCCATCGCGTGGTTTTCCTTCGGAACCGCTGTGCGTCCCTAATTTGCAGCCTCATCGCAAAATCTGGTGAGGAGCATGTTATGGTGAGGCTGCCGCACTGTCCTGGACGCTGCAAGGTATGCAGAAGCTGACAAGTGCAAATGACAACTGGATTGTTGAAAATCCGATAGAATCAAAAGGGAGGAAATGATGAAGGCACGGAAAATTCTGCATCTGGACCTGGACGCGTTCTTCTGCGCGGTGGAAGAACTGCGTGATCCCGCGCTGCGCGGCAAGCCCTTTGCGGTGGGTGGATCGCCGCAGGGGCGGGGCGTGGTGGCTTCGTGTTCCTATGCGGCGCGCCAGTTTGGGGTGCATTCGGCGATGCCGATGAGCCAGGCCTTGCGCGCCTGCCCGGAGCTGGTGGTGGTGAGAGGCCAGCATAGCGCGTATGAGGCTGTCTCGCAGCAGGTGCGGGCGGTCTTTTTTGATCTGACGCCGCTGGTGGAGCCGATCTCGATCGATGAGGCTTTTCTGGATGTGAGCGACCTGCCGCAGCCCGCAGAGGAGATCGCCCTGGCGCTGCAGAAGCGCATCCAGGATGAGTTGGGGCTGCCTTCTTCGCTGGGGATCGCCAGCAACAAGCTGGTGGCCAAGATCGCCAACAATATCGGTAAGGGGCGGCACAGGGGAGCAACGCCGCCGCGGGCGATCCTGGCGGTGCCACCGGGGGAGGAGGCGGCCTTCTTGGCCCCGCTGGCGGTGAAGGAGCTGTGGGGGGTGGGGCCAAAGACCGCCGAGCGGCTGAAGCACATGGGCGCCAAAACCATCGGCGATGTGGCCTGCCTGGGGGAAAGGACGCTGTCGGCGCAGTTTGGCAAGCTGGGTCATGATCTGTGGATGCGGGCGCAAGGACTGGACGACAGGCCGGTGGTGACGGGGCATGAGGTCAAGTCGATCAGCCAGGAGACGACATTTGCCCGGGATGTGGCAGACGGGGATGAGCTGCGGCAGACATTGGTCCAACTGGCGGAACACGTGGCATACAGCCTGCGCCAGCAGGGGTTGTGCGCGGGGACGGTGCGCATCAAGCTGCGCTGGGCGGATTTCAGCACGCACACGCGTCAGGTGACGCTGGCGCAGCCGACAGATGCGGATGGGGTGATCGGCAAGGCGGCGATGGGTCTGTTTGACGCCCTGTGGGAGAACGGCCGGCCGGTGCGTCTGCTGGGGGTGGGGGGCAGCAACCTGACGCCGTGTGCGCATCAGTTGCCGCTGTGGGAGACGCCGGACGAGAAGGAGCGGCGCCTGCTGACGGCGATGGATGAACTGCGCCAGCGGTATGGGGAGAAGGCGGTGCAACGCGGGCGGAGCATTGGCAAGGAGGAATGAAGCGGTACTTTCACGCAGAGGCACACCCCACCCTGGCCCTCCCCGTTTTTCTTGCGAAAAACAAGGAGGGGATTGGGTGAGTTCGTTTGCCAGTGGGAATTTTTTTTGGGGAATTCCTTGATGGGATGGCCCGGGTGCTGGTATAATTCCGGCTGCGCCACCGTAGCTCAGCTGGCAGAGCAATCGCTTCGTAAGCGATGGGTCAAGGGTTCGATTCCCTTCGGTGGCTCTACGCCATAGACACAGACCGATGGCAGGACAAAGTGGATCATGCCGGTGACTGTGTTCTCCTGGCGCTCGGCAGTGATGTGGTCAATCAATCCCCGGAGTAGTATGCGCTGTGCGTTGCGATCGGCAACTCGCAGCGCTTTTGTTATCTGGGCGGCGTAGGCGGCATAGTCGATGTCTGCGGGGCTGGGGGCGATGCGCTGGTAGTGGTTGAGCTGAGCTTGCAGTTCGTTTTTGTGGTTCTCGAGGGTGGTGAGTTTTTCGAGGACGGACTGGTTGTGCCCGATTTCGGCAATGGTGTCCAGAATGCGGGTGATCCTGGCTTTGACTGTGCCAAGTTCTTTGGTGATTTCCTCTTTTTTGTGGTGCAGTTGGCTGGGCTGGCGCTGCTGCTGGCTGCGTTCGATGAGCTGGCGGAGCTGCTCCGGCTGGCTGAGGTATTCCAGGAGGAGGCCCAGGACGGCGTTTTCGAGGGTGTGGCGGGGAATCTTGCGGGCGGTGCAACCGCGTTTGCGCTTTGCCTGGTTGCATTCGTAGTAGTAATTGGTGTGGTTCTTTTTATTGTGGACGTGGGTGGCGCCGTTCATGAGACTGCCGCACTGGGCGCAGCGCACCAGTCCGGAGAGGATGTAGGAGGAGCGCACACGGCGGGGGTGGTGGGGGTTCTCGATGCCGGCGGGGGTGTTGCGGATGCTGCGGGCGTCGTTGATGCGCTGGACGAGATCCCAGGTTTCTTCAGCCACCATCGGGAGGGTGTAGTTTTCGATGTGCTGATCCCCGTAGATGAGGGTGCCTTTGTAGATGGGATTGGAAAAAAAGTGCTTGAAGCCGCTGTTGGCGGTGTAGAGGTTGCCGGTGGCTTTGCGGATCTCGGTGTAGGATGCGCCGTCTGCGCGCATTTGCCAGGCGAGTTTGCAGCGATCCCAGGTTTCGGGATCTGGCACCCATTTGTGGACAATGTGGGGTTTGCCGTCGCGGTGGCTGCCGATGTGGATGGGTTCACGCTTGAAGCCGCGGGGCGGGGTGCCGGGGACGCCGCCGTATTCGCTGACCAGGTGGCGCAGGCCGCGTTTGACATCGGTGGAGAGGTCATCCAGGAAGCGCTGGTTCATCCAGTCGATGGCGGCCTCAAAGAAACGGCCGTCGAGGCCATCGGGGACCTGGTCCTTGATGCTGAGGATCTGATAGCCGCGGCGGCGGAGGTCGGCTTTGTAGAATTGGGCGTCGTCGATGTCGCGGGCGAAGCGGGAGAACTTCCAGATGATGATGCCCTGCTCCTGGGCTGCGCCGGAGCGGAAGTGGTGCATCATGGCCTGGAAAGCCTCGCGGGAGATGGCGGAGGAGCCCGGGCGGGCTTCGTCCTTGAAGATGGTGGTGAGGGAGAAACCTTTGGCCTGGCACCAGGTGCGAATTTCTTTTTCCTGCTGCTGGATGGAGAGTTCCTGTTCTTCTCCGCCTGAGTCACGGAGGTAGGCGGCATAAAAGTAGGAATTCATTTTATTGTTAAATTCCAATTTGCTTGGCGTAATATTCAATAAGTGATTTGAATAACATCTCCAAAGCAACCCCGCCTGCAGCTTTTGCATTTTCTTTTGCCTTATTCCATGTAGTATCTTTTTTCATGAGATCAAGGAATGTGTGCCCGTCCCAAGTTAAGGAACTGACCATGTAGGAATGATTGCTTCCTGCCGAACAATCAATAGCCTCAACAAATCCACCCTGTTTTAATAATCCAATATGATAATTTATTTGAGCAGATGTATAATCATCGATCCTTATCAAACTCCCAGAAATGTGATGAGAATTTTCTTTTTCTTCCAGAAAAAGCATAAGTTTTTTGATTAATAGCAAATCTCTTTTCATTGTTGTCCTCTCTCTAACTCACCCCAGCAGACTTGGCTGCTCGGGGCCGGACTTCTTTTGCCGGGGGGCTTGCTTGAAGGTGCCATGCTGCGGTGGCATTTGGATCTCTGCGCCCTGGAGCAGTTGTTCGATG
>JAGVAB010000154.1 GCA_020060485.1 Anaerolineales bacterium | reverse complement strand
TCCATTGTGAGCCTCCTGTTTGATTTTGGTGTTGGAACCGCTATCTTAACAGGTTGGCTCTCTTTTTGCTATCCCTCTAACAACTTTTTAGTACACCCCCGCAGCAATCTTCGGGTGGTTGCGTCAAAATTATGATACAATCCCATCATTCTGAGCGCGGCGGTTCTCCCGGTGTCCCCGGGTTGCACAACATTCGCCCAATCCAACTCAGTTTCCTTATCATCCTTCAACACTATAACGAATCCTGACTGGTCTGGAAGACCTGCACATGGGCGCGTTGTGTGCATTGAAAGGCGATCAATGACAATATCCGAAGCCGCCAGCGAAGAAATCTGCGGCCATCTCACTTATGCCAGACTGATCCTGAAGGGTGTTTTCTCAATCAGCCAGCTTTTGCTGACCAGCGCCAGCGAAATCAAGAGATTGCGCCAGACCCATCCCAGTGAAGAACATTATCAGCGCCCGTCGCGGCGCTATGATTTGCCTGCCCCCAGACCAGACCTGCAATTGCCGCGTTCCAATCAGCGTTATTTGCGGCCAGTGCCTTTCTGCAACTGCCGGGCGCCAGAGGTGGTGGCCAAGGCGCAGGAGCTGGGCGCCTTTCAGACATCCGACCTGGCATTTTCCCAGGCTGCTTTCAGCTTTGTAAAAGAAATGACCACCCTGGAGATTCGCCCTATCCGGCCAGTGGAGGAAACCCTGCGTCTGGGCACAGGTACCTGTTTTGAATTGATCGGCTTGTTCATTGCCTTGTGCCGGGCAGCCGGCATTCCGGCGCGCTACAAGATATTCTCCAGCAATATGATCCAATCCTGGCGGGAAGCGACCATTGATGCCGATCCGCTGCTCAGGAAATGGTATGACTCGCTGGGTAATTTCCTGTTTGAGGGCGAGGGTGAGGCATTTGTGGATGGCCGCTGGATGGTGGCGCATGTCGGCCCCACAGCCGAGCGCCAGGCGGCGGCCAGAATCCCCATTACCCGTTTTGGCGAAGATTCATTGGGTGTATGGTTCACTGCCAAACCGGGTACCATCATGCATCTTGAGGCCCTGCCGCCAGGGCTGGCAGCCGGTTCATGGCTGCTGCATCGCATCTCGCCGGCCTCCATGGAGCGGGTCAATATCAGTGTGCTGAAACAAATTGAACTTGGCCGGCAGGTGCTGGCCGAAGCTGGTGGTTTGCAGGCTTACGACGTAGCGGCGCGGGCTGCGGCTGTCAGTGTATCGTGAAGAGCCATTGTTTTCATTATTTTCTGTTTTGAAAGGAGCGTATGATGAGTACAGCAACTGCAGAATCCAGAGCAAAGGGTACCCGCAAGACCCGCGGGCGTTCTTATTTGATTTATTTGATGATCTTCACCGGATTGGTGGCCATTATGGACCAGTATCTTTCCACGGTCAAGACTACCGCCATCCCCTATATCATCGAAGAATATGGCATTACGGCATCCGAGTTTTCCTGGCTGGAAGCAGCTTATCTGTCTTTTACCTTTTTGATCTTTTTGCTGAATGGCCTGAATGACATCATTGGCCGCAAGTGGTCGCTGCTGGTGTTGATCCTGTTCATGGGCATTTCCTCCCTGGTTGTCATCCTGTACACCCCCACGATCCATTTGTTCATGGTGGCGTATACGGTTGCCTTGTTTGCTACCGTGTCAAACATGTGGACCATTCCGATCAGCGAGGAGTCGCCGGCAGAAAAGCGGGCCAAGTATGTCTCGATCGTGTACGTGATTGGTTTGATCCCGCTGCAGGCCTTGCTGCCACCCCTTCTAGTGAATACCCTGGGGCTGAGCTGGAAGTGGATGTATGGGGTCATGTTCGTTTTCATGATGCCCCTGCTGGTCATGTGGTTCTTCATGAAAGAAACCAAACGTTTTCAGATCATCCAGGCCGAGCGCCGCTCTGGTGAGCGCAAAAATCATTTCTTTGGCCTGGGCGTGATCAACAAGCAGGATGTGCGCTACATCATCATTTCGGCTGCCATCTGGCTGGCCTGGCTGGTCTACCAGTTCCTGTATTTCTGGGCCGGGTATTATTTCATGACTATCAAGGGATTCACGCTTTCACAGTGGTCCATGGTGCTGCTGGGCACGCTGATCATGGCCATGCTGGGCGGTGTGGCTGGCGGCTGGATCATGGACCGCATTGGCCGCAAACCGGCGATGATCTACGGGTGCCTTGGCCTGGCAGCTGTGGTGGCCTTCATGGGTTTTGCCCAGGGTGTTTTTCTGCCGATCGCGGCAGTGGTGACGGGCTTCTTCACCTCTTTCACCTATACCTGGATTGTGGTGTATGTGCCGGAAGTATTCCCCACTGAACGGCGCGGCGCTTGCATGGGTTGGACCACTACTGCGGCCAGAGTCTCGTATGTGGTTGGCCCGGCGCTGGCGGCTGTGATGCTCAAGGCGTCCCCAACCATGGAATGGTTCTGGGTGGTTGCCGGAGCTTTGATGTTCATCCCGATCGCCATCATTGTTTTCTTCAACCCGCAAGAAACCAAGACCATGGAACTGGAAGAGATTGAAGTCGAACGGTAAAGCGATTGACTATTAAGAGCACAGCCCCCTGCAGGTCATCGCACCTGCGGGGGGCTGATTATTTATCAAACCGTGTACCGATCTGGTCGAGGTGTCGTTTTGATTCATGATGAGCTTGACCACTCACCGGGCCTGTCGAAGTGAACGGGGCGAGAGAATTTTACTGGCGCATGTTGTGCGCCCCGACTTGCTGGTTTGGGGTGAGCCGGTTACTGCTGTCCAAAGCGCAGTAGCCAGCCGCCCCAGTATGGGTTGCCTTCACCATCCTGGCAGGGAGATGCATACAGGCCGGTCACGGTTTCACCGGCTTCACCCACCCGCAGGCTGTAAACGATTTCGGGCATCATTTGAAAATCGGCATAGCCGGGGCTGATGCGCGGATAAAGCCCGGTAAAGAACTGATCCTCGCCGCCGCTCCAGGTGATCTGCGCGCGCACGCCTGCCACAGGCTCGCTTTGGCCGTCAACGACCTCAACCTGCAGCAAACCTTCGGGCAGTCCCGGGTCGCACACGATTTGCCGCTGGCGCAGGTCAAAAGGGGCGCCCAGGGTGGGAACCGTGCGCAGGGCGGCCCGCGGGGTAAAAGTGACCAGCGGGGTGGGTGTCACTTCTGGATCGGCAGTCTCTTCAAGGAGTTGTTGCTGTTCTTCCGGCGGGAGGGTCGCGGTGAGGGTCGGGGTGGGTGTGGACACCAGCGCCGGCCGCGGCAGGGGTTTGTTGTGATCGGCGGCCAATTGAGCCAGTGCCCGGGCGGTCTCGGTATTGCCGGTTTCAGCCAGTGTGCGCTGGGCTTGCGCCCCGAGAGTGTAGGCCGGGTTCTCGTCAGCCAGCAGTTTCAGGCGGGCCTGCGCCCGGCCCAGGTCGCCATTGGCTTGGTAAGCCAGGGCCACCATCAGGCGGTAGCCATTGCGACCGTCTTCATCCATTGAACGCGGGGCCACATTGGTATAGCTTACAGGGTTGAGCAGCAGGGAAATCAACAGCCCTATACCCAGACCAATGAACATGCCGGTCAGCAGGAACCAGTTATTGCGGCTCTCGTTCAAGGTGCGGCCTCCTCCGGTTGAGGGATCCACGAACCCAGTGCCTGGTCCAGACGGTTTAAGACATCCATGTCGTGCGGGTCAAGGCCCGCCTGCCCGCCGGCCAGAATGGCGCGCTGCACATAGCGTCTCACTGGCTCATTGCCCAGGTAATGCAGCCGCTCGGTTGCCTGGGCGACGTTGCCTTCGCGGTCATACACTTCGGCCACCATTAATACATAGTCCATTTGATAATCCTGGCGCAGGTCACGGGGATCTGCACGCTGGGCAACTGCTGGCCGCAATATCCAGCCGTAGACCAGTCCCAGCGCCAGCCCGGTCAGGATGGCCAGGGTAAAGCGTAAGATGCGCTTCGAAGGCACGTTATTATCCTTCCTTATTAATCATCGGCAGCCACATGCCGGTGCGGCGGGCTGTCTCGATGGCGATTTCATAACCGGCGTCGGCATGGCGCACAACGCCCATGCCTGGGTCGCAAGTGAGAACGCGCTGCAAGCGGGCGGCAGCTTCGGGCGTGCCATCGGCCACGATCACCTGACCGGCGTGCTGGCTGAAGCCAATGCCCACCCCGCCGCCGTGATGGAAAGAGACCCATGTTGCCCCGCTGACTGCGTTGAGCATGGCGTTCAACAGCGGCCAGTCGCTGACCGCATCTGTGCCGTCGCGCATGCCTTCGGTTTCGCGGTTAGGCGAAGCCACCGATCCGGCATCCAGGTGATCACGGCCGATGACAATGGGTGCCTGAAGTGTGCCATCTGCGACCATCTGGTTAAATTTGAGACCGGCCAGATGACGTTCGCCATAGCCCAGCCAGCAAATACGGGCCGGCAGGCCCTGAAAGGGCACCTGCTTGCGGGCCATCTTCAACCAGCGGTGCAGATGGGCATCCTCCGGGAAAAGCTCCATAATGGCCGCATCGGTTTTGTAGATGTCTTCCGGGTCACCGGACAGGGCCACCCAGCGGAATGGCCCCTTGCCTTCACAAAATAGCGGACGGATATAGGCTGGCACAAATCCAGGGAAGTCGAATGCGTCTTTCACGCCATTGTCATAAGCACGCTGGCGGATATTGTTGCCATAGTCAAAGACCTCTGCGCCGAGCTGCTGGAAGGCCAGCATGGCTTGCACGTGCACCGACATCGAATCGACGGCGCGGCGGGTGTATTCGGCCGGGTCGCGCTGGCGCAGTTCTTCGGCCTGGGTCACATCCAGACCACTGGGCACGTAGGCCAGAAAGTCGTGGGCGGGGGTCTGGTCGGTGACCACGTCCGGGATGATGCCGCGCTGTACCAGCTCGGGATGCACATCAGCGGCATTGGCCACCAGACCCACCGAGCGGGGAATGCCTGCCTGTTTGGCTTCGTCTACCAGACGCAGAGCTTCGTCCAGGTCGTCCACCACCATCTCGATGTAGCCAATGCGCAGCAGCCAGGCAGCCTTGGCCGGGTCAACCTCCACGATCAGGCCCACGCCTTCGTTCATGGTGATGGCCAGGGGTTGAGCGCCGCTCATCCCGCCCAGGCCGGCGGTGAGCACAAATTTGCCGCGCAGCGAAGGCCAGCCATTTTGGGCGGCCAGCGAGGCCAGGGTTTCATAGGTGCCTTGCAGGATGCCCTGGGTGCCAATGTAGATCCATGAGCCGGCCGTCATCTGGCCGAACATCATCAGGCCCTGGGCGTCCAGTTCGTCGAAATGCTCCTGGGTGGCCCAATGTGGAACGAGGTTGGAGTTGGCCAGCAAGACGCGCGGCGCATCGGGGTGGGTTTTGAAAACGGCCACCGGCTTGCCGGACTGCACCAGCAAGGTGTCATCGGCATCCATTTTTTTGAGTGTTTCGAGGATGGCATCAAAGGATTCCCAGTTGCGGGCGGCTTTTCCCCTGCCGCCGTAGACCACCAGCCGCTCCGGGTGCTGCGCCACTTCCGGGTCCAGATTGTTCTGGATCATGCGATACGCCGCTTCGATCAACCAGTTCTTGCAGGTCAACTGGCTGCCGTGTGGTGCTCGAACAGGTCTTGCTCCAGACATGGAAACCTCCGCATTTCAAAATAATTCAGCCATCCATCCCCCTTTTGAATTATACGATGAGAGATGGGAAAGGGCAAAGGCCGTTTCACAGAATGCGTCTGCCACCAGGTAGAGTTCATAAGAAATTCAGAAAAAAGGGGCGCTTACTCAGCTTTCACAAAGGGGCGTAGTGTGCAGCCTCCAAAAAGTACAAATATTATAGTATGCTTTGCTGCATGGCAGGAATCCTCAAAAATCATGTATACTGGACTCAAGGTTCGGTACGAACCTTGCAACTTTTCCCCTGTGAACTGCCGCAGTTATGCGCCGGTCATTGTGGCCGGTGTGCCAGACCGGAAAATCAACCACCAAGAGGATACAACCATGTTTACATGTCTTAAGCACAAAACATATCTCTTTTCATTGATGATGATACTGCTGCTGACCTTGAGCGCATGCAGCATTCTCAACAGTCTACCCGGCGCCCAGACAGCCGACGAGCCAGCCGTAACACCGCTCACTGCTCAGCCGGCTCAGGCCGAAGCCGCGCCGCAGGAACCAGCACAGCCGCAACCCGTTCAGGAAAACCCTTCAGCACAGGCTGCCCCTGCTTCTGCCAGTATGGACGGCAACTGGGCCAATGAAGACCAGACCGCTCCGGGCATCACCCGCATGATAATCCGCAGCGAAAGCGGCACGGTTTACGTGCAAATGTGGACTCACTGTGACGTGGATGAGTGCTCCTGGGACGAGCAGGCTGTGCCGCAAGCCAGCCCGCTGACAGTCACCTGGAAAACGGCCATCGCCACCAATTTGCAAACCATCACCCTGCTGGCTGACGGCCGCCTGCAAGTGAGCGAAGAAATTGAGTTCACCGATGGCTCTGGCCGCGGCGGCATGGGCATGACCAGTTATCTGGTCAAACAATAGACCCATTCGATTGTGAGGAAAAGGATGAGAAAATCTCGGATCGTTCTGGTTTCCATGCTGGCCCTGGTTTTGAGTCTGGCCTGCGGCTTGTCTGACTTGACCGGTGACAGCCAAATGCAGGCCACCGCGGTTGCCCTGCAAGCCACACAGGCTGCACTGGACATGAAGATCCTCGAACTTCAGCAGCAGCAAACCGCAGTTGCCCAGCAGCCCACGGCCGTACTCGAAGTCCAGGCTGCTGCTCCGGATGGCAAAGAAGTTGACTTTGAGGGCATTCGTTTTACTTATGATCCCGCACTTGCCAGTGGGGTGGAATCCTCCGTTCTGCCGCCGGCAGAAGATATGGTGGGCGTGGTTCCTGAACATGTCCGCTTTGTCTTCAGGGATTATGCCTGGAATGGCAGCATGCATACCCCGGCCATTTATATCTATCCGGTGGACGCCTACCGCACCACAAACGAATATGTTAACGAAAACATTGACAGGTTGATTGAACTGCTGGGGCAGCGTCCGGCTGAACCGGGTACGATCCCCTTTCTGCCAGTATGGAATGCTGCCCAAATGATCGCTTCCAATGTTGAATACATGGATTTCCAGAACGGCTCCGGAGTGCGCTACCTGAGCCAATATGGACAGGCCATTTATCCGATCAATAATAATGGGCTGTTTTATACCTTTCAGGGAATAACCAGCGATGGCGCCTGGTATGTGGCCGTTGTCATGCCGGTTGCCCATCCCATGCTGCCATCCACCGATGAACCGCCTGGCGGAGATTGGGAGGCTTTCAGCGATCAGTTTGAAGCGTACTTGAGTGAAACCAAAGCCTTGCTGGAAACCCAATCTGACGTAAGCTTCACCCCCGACTTGCGCCTGCTGGATGCGATGGCGCGTTCATTACAAGTCAAGTAGACGAGCAGACAGTCCCGTGAATCAACCTCCCGCTGTTTTGGCGCGGGAGGTTTTTATTTACCAGAACCGGCCACTGAGCTTGTATCATCCCCGGATGGGGGGGCGAAGTGGCCGGTTTGATCCGCCGATCATTTATCCTTGCGGGATCGCGCGATCTGCCTGGAAGCTATTCTCCCAATGGCATCCCTGGTTCATATGGGGCGTTGGAGGTCTCTTTCCGCTCACGGCCGCGCGGGCTTTCGACAGCCAGGCGGGATTCAAGACCCTGGATGGCGCGTTTTTGTTGGTAGACCATGTCCCGCAGCAGGTCGCCAGCCGAGATCAGGCCGATCACATCTTCGCCTTCCATTACCGGCAAATGACCGATATGCTTGTTGGCCATCCACTCCATTGCCTCTTGCACAGTCTGGTCCGGGTGCAGGGTGATGGGCGCATTGGTCATGATCTCGCTCACCCTGGTTGTCTGTGCCGAACGTCCCAAGATTTCCACCTTGCGGGCATAATCCTGTTCGGTTACGATGCCTGTCAACCGGCCATGCTCCATTACCAGCAGGGCGGCCACATCCCTCTCCACCATCAAACGCAGGGCGTCGATCACCATCGCATCCGGCCGGATCAACCAGGTGTCGTAGCCCTTTACTTCCAACAAATGACGTATGCGATTCATCATACACCTCCATGACATCAGTACAGCTCTGCTGACCCCGATGTCATTTTCAGTATAGACATCTATGTCTCTCAAAACACATCAACTTGTATGGCGCTGCCATTCCTCACTGATGTGGATTGAAAATTAAAAACAACCGCCCGCTGTAAAACAAACTGCGGGCGGTTGTGATCTCACGAAGCCAGGGGGGCTTCTTTTTCAAAGTGCAGCCAGGCAGGCAGCGGCTGGAAGCCGAGCTTCATGTTGAGGGCATACATCGGGTTGTTTTCCTCGTTTTCTGTTTCAATCCATTCTGCCCCCGCCTGACGGGCATATTCAATTGCGCTGATCTTGAGGGCTGTGGCAATGCCCCGCCGGCGGTGGCTGGGTACCACGCCGGTCAGACCATGATAAAGTTTACCCGGCTCGCCCGCCAGTTCCATCAGCCGGCTGATGCCCACCCAGCGGTTATTGTCCAGAGCCACGAACCAGGCAGCCGGTTTGAAATCCGCCTGGCCCAGCACGCTGCGCTGGAATTTCTCGAAGGGCAGGCGTACCAATGGCAGAGGAGAAGGCAATTCCTGCTTCAGTCCCCAGTCCAGGTCCCAGATGCGGCGCTGCCAGTCGGGGTAAGCCAGGGCGGCGCGTGTCAATGGCAATACCTGAATGCCCTGACGGGCCATCCGCTCCCAGATGCCAGCGAAGCGGGCTGCATTAAATTTGGTCACATTCAGAGAGCAGAGTGGAGCGCGCATCACCTGGTTGAAGCCGAAGCGATTCAAAAAGCGGATGCCCTGCTGCTTGTCCTCGCGGGTGCCGGAGGTTATTTTCACCAATGGACGGCCGTTGAGGTTGTGCAGCATATGCCGGTAGAAGGCGCTGCCAATGCCCTGGCGTTGATGTTCGGGGCGGACGATGATCGAGAGGTCATATTTGCCTGGCTCGGTCTGCTGCTCAGGTTCCACCAAAACCGCCAATCCAACAATATCGCCCTGCTCTACTGCCACCAGGCGCTGGACAAGGGAACGCGAGTCAACCAGATCGTCGGCGCGTTTCCACATGGACAGGCTGTTGAGGCAATCCGACCAGGTCGCAGATTGAATGTCTGCTGCTGCCCGGTAATCCATTTCTGTTCGTTCAAATGGGCGAATGTGAAACATGGTTTCCTTCCTTTTTTGCTCGCGTACTGCGGCGTCATTCCTGCCAGGCAGGCGCGGTGTTTCTCAGGTTACTTTCAATCGATTCCATAATGCGATGTCTTCATCACTGTCAGGGTCGAGGAAATGTGGGTCCATATCGGGTGTGGTTGGGTGGCGGAATTTATGCCACATCCCTTCCGCTATGGTCTGGGGCTGCGAACGTACCCCTTGCTCTGCAAAGTACTCACAAATCCTTTTGACATCGCGCTGGAAGATCGGATAGGCATTGCGATTTTCCCTGGGCGAAATGGCTTGCGGAAAATCGATCAGCGTAATCTCGCCATCCCAATAGAGGATGTTGTAGGCCGAGAGGTCGCCGTGCACCCTGTCGTGGGCCAGCATGATCTCGATGTTTGCCAGCACCCTTTCAAAAAGCTGCCGGGCTTCAGCCGGTTCGAGGTCGATCTCGTTGAGCGCAGGGGCGGCCATTTCTGCCTCGCCGACATAGGTCATCAGGATGGCGTTGTTTCCGCTGGCAAAGATGTGCGGCACATCGGCTCCGGCTTGTCTGAGGATCTGCATGGTCTTGACCTCATGTTCGATCCAGGAGGAGTGCAGAAGCTGGCGGCCATAGGTGGTGCGTTTTTTGATGGCGTGCTGCATGCCATCGTCGGTGATGATGTGGCCGTTTTCGTCCAGATCGTCGCGTCCTTCGCGGTAGAGATGGTCCTTGCGCAGATTGCGGAAACGCCGCGGCCGGTAGACCTTGGCCGCCAGATGGCTGGTATGGGTGGTGTCATTGTCCTGGCAGAGATAGACCGAAGCCTCCTTGCCGCCTTTGATCAGTTGCAGTACATCGTCAAACCAGTGGCTCTGGTAAAAGCCGCCCAGTGAGTCGATGATCCATTGGCGCTCATGGTGCGAGGCCTGGTAGCTGAATTCAAAAACCTGGCCGGCATCCTGTTGTTCGGTGATGGTTGCAGGGGCTGTTATTTTATCCATCTGCGAGGTTCTCTTCTGCTCGCGGCTCATATTTTTGATGTGGGAAATTTTCTTCCCGTCCTGCGATTTTTCCAGATCTTCCAAATCTTCAAAATACTGGATCAAATTTTTAGTAGACATGATTGCTTTTCCTTATGATAAGTTCTGATAAATGATGTTGTGTAAACAAAAAGGCCACAGGTTTCGAACATTCCTGTGGCCTTCTGATCGCGAGGGATCGAGATTGGTGCCATTTCATCAAAAAACCACAGGGCATGTTTTGCGCCTGTGGTCGAGTTCAGTTTAAGAGAAAATGCTTACCTTAAGAGACTCCACCTGGAGGCGCGTAAACAGACACAGCTTGTACAGTGCCAACATAGACGTTGCAAATAAATGTCTTGCTCATATTCGCGTCTCCTTTCTTTGAAAAAATTCTGATAAATTTCTTACAACAAGCAGAGTTTACCAGAAAGCTGCATGCAGGTCAAGAGGTTATTCATGGTTTTCTCAAAGTTAATTTTCCATTTGTTTCTTTTATTGATGGCACAAGGCCGGACGAAAGACGGTCTGTGCATCACCAGGGTTTATTCACCCCGCCCCTCGAACTCCCCTCCCCGCTGCTTGCGTGACGAATCCCAATTCATTTTTCTGCGGGAAGGGGAGCTTTTTGT
>JAGVAB010000102.1 GCA_020060485.1 Anaerolineales bacterium | reverse complement strand
CCCCCCTGCCGCCCACCGCCACGACCACTCCCCAGCTTCTGGGCGGCGGCGGCCGGATCGCCTTCTCCAGCGACCGCGGCGAAGGCGACACCCTGCAAATCTGGATGATGCAGGTGAGCATGAAGGAAGGCGTGATCACGGCCAGCCAGTTCACCCAGCTCACCTTTGGCGAAGGCGACAAGACCCAGCCGGCCTGGTCGCCGGACGGCAGCAAACTGGCCTTTGTGGCCCCGGCCAGCGAGAACAGCCAGGAAACCGACATCTGGCTGCTGGATCTGAGCATTGAGGGCAAGCCGCCGCTCAACATCAGTTTGCGCAAGGGCAACGACAGCCTCCCGGCCTGGTCACCGGACGGCAAGTGGATCGCCTTCACCAACCAGAATCTGGCCGGCGTGAACCAGATCTATGTGATGAACCCGGCCGGCACAGACCAGCGCAAATTAAGCGCCTCCTTTGTTGAATATGCTCCGCAATGGTCGCCCGATTCAAAGAAGGTACTCTTTATCCGCAACGCCAGCGACCACCGCTATCTTTTTGAGCGCCAGTGGGTTGAAGAAGAATTGCCCTTCGAAACCCCTTATCCCACGCCCTACGCCTATGACCGCTCGACATTCTTTGGGCGGCTGGGCCAGGTGGGCGACTTCACCCTGTCGCGGGACGGCGAGCTGCTGGCCTACACCGAGATCAAAGGCCGCATTGAGCGCATCTACGTGCTGCCCTATGCCAGCCGCGGCGCCGACCTGAACCTGCTCACCGATGACCGCACCCTCAACCGCCAACCGGAATTTTCACCGGACAAACAGTGGCTGGTGTTCACCTCGCAGGTTGAACCCGGCAAAACCGGCCTGAGCATCATGACCATCACCGGCTTGATGCGCACCGAACTCACCGACCACACCGGTATTGACCAGCACCCCGCCTGGCAGCCTGTGCTGCCCTGAGGCAACATGCCAACTTTCAAAAAAGGACCAATTTCAATGGAAAATGAAACCGAGATCGTTACAAAGCCGCCAGAAAGCGCAGATACCTACCACCGCTTTCATCAACTGGTGCGCGTGGCGTACTACACCCGCGCCCTGTCCTGGGTCATTCTGGTCATCAGTATCCTGTCGCCGGTGGCAAAGGTGCTGGAGAACGCCAGCATGTACAGCTCGTCTGCTTTCGTCACCTGGGCCGAGATCATCTATCTGGTGAAGATGATGAATGTGAGCGTGGCATCGCTGTTCATGAACAGCATCGCCATAGGCTTGTACCGCTTTGCTGTGCTGCAATGCCTGGCCCAGGTGCTTTACCTGCTGCTGGATATCGAATACAACACCCATTCTGCAACCACCGCCCCGGAGGCACAAGATGAATGACAGTGAAAAACGCTTATATGACCAACTGAATGCCAAGAGTAGCGATGAACTGCTTTCCATCTGGCAGGAGAACGACGAAGAAGCCTGGGTGCCGGAAGCCTTGAAGCTGGTGGAGCAGATCCTTGTCGAAAGAGGCGTGGACCTGTCGCCTGCTGCCGAAACTGAAACCGGCCCGGTACAGGTGGAAGCTATGGCCGCCGGGCAAACCCGCAGCGAGTCTCTGGGCCTTACCAATTCTGATGCCATCCTCAAGATCGCGAAAACAGCCAAGGTGCTGTCCTGGGTGGCGCTGATTGGCTGGAGCCTGCTGATCACCCTGTTCAGTCTGCTGCAGGGCGGGTCACTGGATCGCTATCCCGTCTCCTATGTCCTGGTGATCTTCCTCGCCAACCTGGCGCAGGGCGCATTGTATTTCTTCCTGCTGCAAATCCTGGGAGAAGGCATCTATCTGCTGTTGCGCATTGAAAAGAATACGTCCCGCGAAGCGTAAGACAAGTTCAAAAGCAAATAGATCTGTCGTTGCGAAGCCCGAGCGCTTTTCTCGGGCTGTGGCAATCCCCAAAACAGAAAGGAGGATTGCTTCAACGGGGCGTAAGCACTGGAAGGCACCCCAAAAAGCGGCATTTTCCGCCCCGTTTCGCAACGACACGCAAAGTATCAAATGACCAAGCCCCAACCTTTCCATGGGTCAACGGCCTTTCAAATCCCGAGATCACAAAACGCCTCGCTGCGCCCGGTGCGCAGGTTCACATCAAACCGATACCTCGACCCTGCAAGGGGACAGATGCAAGCTCGGTATGCGGTTTGATCAACAAAAACGCCCCTGAAAATTTCAGGGGCGCAACTTGTCATTCTGCCTGGCTGGGCTGGGGAGGTTTAATGTCTGGCTTGGGCGGCAGCGGCCGGCGTCTCTTTTCAGGCCGCCCGGCTTCGGGGCTTAACAACAGGCTGAGGCGATTCAATGCATCGCCATCATACTCCCGCCGCCCGCAGAAATCGCACACCCAGGCCGGAAAGTCCGGCACCGTCACCAGCTCATCCCCCAGCCAGGTGATATAGGTCACATTGTGCAATTGCATCTTGCCCGCCTGGCATGTGCGGCAAGGGAAACCCCAGTCTTCCATCTCATCGGTCATTATTTTTACTCAATACATTCTTCCTGTCGAATTACTGCAAGCTTACCATTAAAACCCGTCCGGCGCAATGTACACCGAATCGATGATTCCCACGATGACCGAGTTGACACAGCCATCCGGATTGTCCAGAACTTCGCGGTTGCCGCCGCCCTCGCGGTTGATCAACACTGTGTCGCCGATCCCGGCCTGGGTATTATCCAGGGCGATGAAATCCCCGCCCGCGGTTTCGCCGGGCAAGTCCAACGGCTGCACCACCAGCAGACGGCGGTTCTTGAAATGGGGATGGCTGATGGTGGTAACCACCGTGCCAATGACTTTTGCCAGGATCATAGGGTCATATCCACAAAGATTGCCGCTCAGGCATAGCCCGTAAAACCGGGCTTGAGCGTGTAATCAAATTCGCCGTCCGGGCGGATTTGCAGATCGTTCACAATGCCCACCAGGGCCAGATCAACCGGCACAAAGGTGATGTCTGGCATCGCCAGGGCGGCTTCACGCGAGCGGGCCATCACGCACAGGTCCCCCGGCCCGGCCTGCACCACGTCCACAGCCACCTGCAGCATCCCTTCAGGCTGCAAGTGCTTGTCCAAAGGCTGGACGATCAGCAACTTAAGCCCTTGCATGCCTTCGGCCTTCATTGTACAAATTGCAGTTCCGTGCACACGTCCAAATTGCATGATCTGCCTATGCTACCTGCAAATGAGACAATATTCGCTCGATGATCACATCCAGCAAGGCCGGATCGATCTGGTCGCCCAGGCGCGACATGACCGCATTGTGAATACGGGCTTTGAGCATGTCCGGGCAAACGCCGCTGGCCGGCAGGTTCTGGCTGGCGCTGGCGGCAACCGGGGCAGCATGCTTCGCTTCCACCAGATATGGCCGCTCGGGGGCAAACTGCATTTTCCCATTCGCCTGCACCAGGCGCATTCCCAGCCGCGTGGCTTCTTCATGTGCCAGCCAGGTAAGCACTTCACCCTCACCCAGCTCCACCGTGCGCTGGCCGCGGGCGAACAGAACTCCGATGTCACGTTGGGTTATAAAGACTTTGGGCATATCAGCTCTCCCTTGTCAAAGCCGCATGAACAGCCGGCATTGTGCATCCTTTGACATCACTTGCGAAAAGTGACTTCACCACCCACTACCAGCGAGTCAATGACCGCCATGATGACGGCATCCACCGGGGTATTCTTGGTGATCTCGGTCTGGCGGGCACTGGAACCGGAAGCCGTCAGCACCAGTTCTCCTTCTCCTGCATCCAGCGTATCAATGGCCACAAAGGGCTTGCCCGTAGCATTGCCGGCTTCATCCGTCTGGCGGCAAATGAGCAACTTTCTGTCCTTGAGCTTTTCATCCTTGATGGTGGCAACAGCAGTGCCAACAACTCTGGCGATCAACATGTCATCAATCTCCTCAATCCCTGCGCCTCAGCAGGTCAATACGTCCCGCTGACGGTCTCGCCCTTGATGATCTTCACCCCTGCGCTGGCGCCCAGGCGGGTGGCGCCCACATTGACCATGTTCTCGGCGTCTTCCCGCGAGCGGATGCCGCCGGCAGCCTTGACCCCAATGGTCGGCCCGACCACACGCCGCATGAGACTCACGTCCTGAATGGTAGCCCCGCCGCTGGAAAAGCCGGTGGAGGTCTTAACATAATCCGCCCCGGCTTCCTTGGAAAGCAGGCAGGCGATCACTTTCTCTTCATCGGTCAGCAAGGCGGTTTCGATGATGACCTTCAGCAAACCGTTGCGGGCATGCACGGCCTGCACGATCTCACAGATATCACGCGCCACCAGCTCCAGCTTGCCAGCCTTGAGGGCGCCGATATTGATCACCATGTCGATCTCGGTAGCGCCCAGCTCCATGGCCTTGATGGTCTCAAAAACCTTAACCTCGGTCAGGGTGGCTCCCAGCGGGAATCCGATCACCGAGCAAACCTTGACCGGCGAGCCTTGCAGCAGCTCTGCACACTGCTGCACGTTGACCGGGTTGACACACACCGAAGCAAATTTGCAGGTGCGGGCCTCTTCGCACAGGGTGGCGATCTGCTCAGGGGTCGCCTCGGGCTTCAACAGGGTATGGTCGATATAGCTCGCCATGGAAGGGTCTTGCGGCACAAAACCCAGTGAAGTGGTCAGGCGTTCTGCACCCACCGCCACCACCCGTCCCTGCTCATCAAAGCAGGTCTCCACCCGGATGCCTTCAGCGGTTTCCACCTTGCACATTGCACCATCCAGCTTCTTTGCGCCAGCGCCCTCCTGCAGGGCTTCCAGCACTTCGTGCGTGATGATCTCCACCAGGGTTTGAATTGTCTTTGCGTCAGGAGCCATAGATCAGTCTCCACCTTTCAGGAATTTCTTTTCAATTGCCATGATCTTGTCCACCCGTTTGGCGTGTCGTCCTCCGGCAAACGCTGTTTCCAGCCAGGCCTTGACGATCTGCTTTGCCAGGGCAGGGCCGATCAGACCCGCCCCCAGGGTAAGCAGGTTGGCATCATTGTGCTCACGGCTGTTGACCGCCGTGGCATGGTCATAACACATGGCCGCACGCACGCCGGGCACCTTGTTGGCCGCCATGCAGCTGCCAATGCCGGCGCCATCGATCACGATCCCGCGCCAGGCCTTGCCTGCGCTGACCATGTCGGCCACCATATATGCATAATCGGGATAATCCACAGATTTGGGTTCACTGGTGCCAAAATCCACCACCTGGTAACCCAGCTCCACCAGATATACCTTGAGCAGATTCTTCAGTTCCACGCCGCCATGATCGTTGGCAATAGCCACCTTGCGGCCGTTTTCCCCGCTCACCTGAACAGCCGAAACAGGTTCCGGCTTGCGCTTTTCAGGTTGCAGCCTGAGCTGCAAAACCCGTTGTACAATTTCCTGGATTTCTGCATCGGAAATAGGTGACATTATGCCGGTTTCCTTATGCTGGAATCTGATGAAGAATTGGGCGTAACAAAATCATACCATGCAAGGCAAGACGGGTCAAACAAAATGATCTTCTGATCCATGGCTTTCTCAAAGTTAATTTTCCATTTGCTTCTTTTATTGATGGCGCAAGGCCGGACGAAAGACGGTCTGTGCATCACCAGGGTTTATTCACCCCACCCCTCGAACTCCCCTCCCCGCTGCTTGCGTGACGAATCCCAATTCATT
>JAGVAB010000085.1 GCA_020060485.1 Anaerolineales bacterium | reverse complement strand
TGCCAGCCCGCGGCGGGCTGGGTATGCTGGTAGAGCAGGCCGCTCTGGCCTTCGAACGCTGGACAAGCCGCCCGGCGCCGCGCGCCGTTATGCAGCAGGCCGCCCAAAACGCATTTCAACCCGCAGTGCGGGTTTCCACCCAAAGGACAGACTGATGACCCTTCGTTTTCTTACCGCCGGTGAATCCCACGGCCCGGCCCTGGTGGCCATTCTGGAAGGCATGCCCGCCGGGCTGCCTCTGACCGCCGATCTGCTCAACCAGCACCTGATGCGCCGCCAGAGCGGCCACGGCAGCGGGGACCGGATGAAGATCGAGAAAGACCGCGTGCAAATTCTAAGTGGCATTATGGCCGGCGAGACCATCGGGGCACCCATCGCCCTGCTGATCCCCAACCTGAACCATGCCGACTGGCTGGGCAAAGAAATCGCCCCCTTCACCAACCCCCGCCCGGGACACGCTGACCTGACCGGGGCGCTAAAATACGGTTTTCACGACCTGCGCCCCGTGCTGGAACGGGCTTCCGCCCGCGAAACTGCCGCCCGGGTGGCAGTGGGTGCCATTTGCAAAACCCTGCTAAGCCAGTTCCACATCCGCGTGGAAGGTTACGTATCCGCCATTGGCACAGTGAACGCCGACCTGGATGCCATACCCCTGGAAGAACGCTCGCATCTGGCTGAAGAGTCCAGTGTGCGCTGCCCCGACCCGGTCGCCAGCCAGGCCATGAAAGACACGATTGAGCGCGCTATTGAGGAAGGCAACACCCTGGGCGGCACACTGGAAGTAATCGCTCTCGGCCTGCCGCCCGGTCTGGGCTCCTATGTGCATTGGGATAGACGCCTCGACGCCCGCCTGGGGCAGGCCATATTGAGCATTCACGCCATCAAGGGTGTGGAGATCGGGCCGGCCTTCGCCAACAGCCGCCAGCCCGGCACCAGGGTGCATGACGCCATCCGTCTGCAGGACCAGCAATTACAGCGCACCTCCGACCGCTCCGGCGGCATCGAAGGCGGCATGAGTACCGGCCAGCCGCTGCTCATCCGGGCAGCGATGAAACCCATTGCCACCACCCTCAGCCCCCAGCAAACCGTCAATCTGGCCGCAGGGCAAGAGATGCCCACCCAATACGAGCGTTCCGATTATTGCCCCGTGCCGCGCGCCGTGCCGGTGATCGAGGCTATGCTGGCCTTCGTGCTGGCAGATGCCCTGCTGGAAAAACTGGGCGGCGACTCTCTGGCTGAACTGCAAAGACATTTTGCACAACTGGCCCAACCCCGACTGCAGGACCTGGAGGTCGACGGACAAACGCACATCTTCTGGCCTTACGAAAGCAACGTCTAGCGAGGAATCATGCATATTCTGCTCTACGGCCCTCCGGGGTCTGGCAAAACCACCCTGGGCGCAAAGCTGGCAGCCAGCCTGATGCGCCCCTTCACTGATCTGGATGAGGCCATCCAGCAGCAGGCCGGGTCATCCATAACAGCCATCTTTGAGCAACAGGGAGAGCCTGCGTTTCGCCAACTGGAAAGTGAAATGTTGGCACAGTGCCTCTCTCAAACCCGGGAAACAGTCATTGCACTGGGCGGCGGAGCATTGCTGGCCCCCGCCAACCGCCAGCTGGCTGAAACACAAGGTCAGGTGCTGTGCCTGACCGCCGCCCGCGACGTGCTGGTGGCGCGCCTGACGTCCAGCGCCCCCACCCGCCCCCTGCTGGCAGGCGACTTGAACCAGCGCATGCAGACTCTTTTGGCTCAACGCCAGGCGCATTACGCCTCGTTTGTAAACCGCTTGAACACCGACGGAATGGATGAAAAAGAAACCCTGTGGCAGGCACAGGTGCTACTTGGCACATTCCACATCACTGGCATGAACACGGACTGCGACCTGCGCATCCGCCCCGGCAGCCTGACAAACCTGGGAAAAGAAATGCAACAATGCGGTCTGAAAGGACCAGTGGTGCTGGTCAGCGATGACAACGTTGCCGCCCTATACGGCCAGCAAGCACAGAATTCACTGGAACAATGGGAGTATCAGGTAACGGTGGTGACTCTTCCCTCAGGCGAAACCCACAAACACATTCATACCGTGGCCCGCATCTGGGAAAGCTGCGCCGCAGCCGGGTTGGAGCGCGGCAGCACCATCGTGGCACTGGGCGGGGGCGTGGTCGGTGACCAGGCCGGGTTTGCTGCGGCCACCTTCCTGCGCGGCCTGCCCTGGGTGAATGTACCAACCAGCCTGCTGGCGATGGTCGACAGCAGCCTGGGCGGCAAGACGGGCGCCAACCTGCCCCAAGGCAAAAACCTGATCGGCGCCTTTCATGCGCCGCGGCTGGTACTCATTGACCCAGACCTGCTTCACACCCTCCCTGAAGCAGAACTGCGCAGCGGCCTGGGCGAAACGGTCAAACATGGTGTGATTGCCGATCCGCAGCTCTTTGAGCTGTGTGCTACCGGTGTGGACGCCATCAAGCAAGACTTCACCCGGCTGGTACGCCAGGCCGCTGCCGTCAAGGTCAAGATCATCCTGCAGGACCCCTATGAAAACGACCTGCGCCAAGCACTCAACCTGGGCCATACCATCGGGCATGGGGTGGAGCTGGCCTGCGGACTGCAAATTTCGCATGGTGAAGCTGTGGCAATTGGCATGATCGCCGAAGCCCGACTTGCCGAACAAAAAGAATTGGCCAAGCCGGGTCTGGCGGATCAACTGCGCTGCGTGCTGCGGGAACTGGGATTGCAAACCGAGCTGCCGGAAGGCATTGATCTTCAGGCCGTGGTGCGCGCCATGAAACTGGACAAAAAACGCGCCGATGGCCTGGTGCGCTTTGCCCTACCCATCAAAGTTGGAGAAGTACGCGTGGGTGTAGTTGTGCCCGATTGGGAAAACTGGATATTGAAACAGAACCATGAGGAGAATTAAACATGCAAAAAGTTCTGGTATTGCATGGTCCAAATCTAAATCTGTTGGGGGAGCGCGAGCCTGGCATCTACGGGGAGCTGAATCTGGCCGAGGTCAACCAGCGCCTAATGCAGGCCGGACAGGAGCTGGGTTTTGAAGTGCAAAGCATCCAGTCCAACCACGAAGGCGAGCTGATCGACCACTTGCAGGAAGCCCGTACCTGGGCCTGCGGGGTAGTCTTCAATCCAGGCGGCTATACGCATACATCGGTTGCTTTGCGCGACGCAGTGGCTGCCATTCGCATTCCGGTGGTCGAAGTGCATCTCTCCAACGTGCATGCCCGCGAAGATTTTCGCCGTCTGTCTCTGATTGCCCCCGTTTGTGCCGGCACCATCGCCGGCTTCGGCTGGCATTCCTATCTGCTCGGTCTGCATGCCCTGCATGAGATCTGCGGCCAATGACCATACCACCCCATCCCAAGGAGAAACCCATGCTGCACGTTGCCTTTCAAGGAGAACCAGGCGCTTATTCGGAAGCCGCCGCTTATGAACACTTTGGACCACAAATCGTCACCCTCGCCCGGGACAGCTTTGAAGGCGTCTTCCAGGCCGTGACCGCCGCAGAATGTGACCTGGGTTTCATCCCCATCGAGAATTCACTGGATGGCAGCATCCATCGCAATTATGATCTGCTCTTGCAGCACGACCTGTACATCACCGGCGAGTATCATCTGCGCATTCAGCACTGCCTGATCGCCCGCCCTGGAGCCAGGCTGGAAGACATCCAGCGGGTGATCAGCCACCCCCAGGGGCTGGGCCAGTGTCGCAAGACCCTGCCCAACCTGGTCAATGCCCGCCCAGAAGCAGTCTATGATACCGCCGGGGCAGTCAAGATGGTCGCTGCGGGAACCGATATGCAGGTTGCAGCCATCGCTTCGCGCCGGGCGGCAGAATTGTACGGCATGCAAATCCTGGCTGAAGGCATTGAAGACGACCCGTCCAACTTCACCCGTTTTTTGTCCATAGCCCGTCAGGCAGTGGAGCCAACTGGAGCCACCAAAACCACGATCGTCGTCAGTCTCAAACACCAGCCCGGTGCGCTTCACCAGGCCCTGCAAGCCTTCGCCGGTCAGAACATCGACCTGACCAAGATCGAATCACGTCCACTGATTGGCCGCCCCTGGGAGTACTTGTTCTATATTGATTTTGCCGGGGCATGCAGCCAGGCGTCCGTGCAGCAAGCCCTGGAAGAATTGAAAGCCAATACTTTCAGCCTGCGGGTCTTTGGATCCTACCCGCGAAATGCAGCGTTTTGAACCACGAAACGCAAAAGCAGCCGGTCTCTCCTCCGGCTGCTTTTTGAAACCCATCACCGAATCTCCCCTGGCGGGGCTATTCAATGATCCCAACACCTTTGAGGGTGCGCATCTGCTGGCGCAATAGGTCCACCTGGGCATTGGTTTGGGATACGCGTTCAAAGATATCCTCTCGTGCCTGCAAACCCGCCAGCAGGAAGAATTCAGCCGCCTCGCGCCGGCTGGCCACCACGCCCGCAGCAACGCAGGCATCCAGTTTTTCGCAGGTGTCTGCGTCCAGATGCACCAGCACAGAATCAAATGCGTCTCTGGCTGCACGGTACACGGCGTAGCACGCGTCCCGCACGTCGTCCAGCAAAATGGACCTGCCGGCATCATTCTCAATTTGCTCTTGTGTGTCCATCGTTTTCACCTGCCCGGGTTATTCCACATCTTCATGATTTTTAACCGTCTGGCGCAACTGGGCGCGCAGCGTTTCGATCTTGTCGGTAATCTCGCTGATCTTGCCAAACAATTCCTGGTTGGCGCGGATGCCCTCGCTGATCAAGTAAGCGGCGCTCTCCGAGCGGCTTTTGGTCACTTCGGCTTCCACCAACATATCCAGGTGGCGCAATGCTTCATCATTGACCCGCACCATGACGACATTGCTGCGCGTTTGCAGGGCCTCACCCACCACCTGGCCAATATTCTCCACCTGCTTCCAGGCATCCTTCAAGGATGCGCTGCGTTTGGCGGCAGCTTCCGAGGTGGAATCCGCCGGATCATCACCCACATCAAGCGGCAATTCCTGCGATTCTTTGTTCTCGTTTTCCAGTATTTCTGGCATTTAATTCTCCTTGCTGAATGTAATTCAATTACATGTAATTATATATCACGTATCTTGTAAGTTGTCAAGCGCCTTGGCGATGATCTTCATGGCTTTCTCAAAGTTAATTTTCCATTTGTTTCTTTTATTGATGGCACAAGGCCGGACGAACGACGGTCTGTGCATCACCAGGGTTTATTCACCCCACCCCTCGAACTCCCCTCCCCGCTGCTTGCGTGACGAATCCCAATTCTT
>JAGVAB010000059.1 GCA_020060485.1 Anaerolineales bacterium | reverse complement strand
GCCGGCACCAATCAGCAACGCCAGAGGCAGCCCCAACAGTGGCAACAAAGCTTCTAAAGTGCGATTAAGGTATTCCTTAATCCCCGGTTTTTTATCCGGCATGATCTATGGATCCCTTTCTGGAATTGGAATGATAAAACCAAAAAAGACTTTGTGACGCGTTGAAAAATGTGGCCCCCGAATCTGTGCTGCGTGTTCTGGCAAATTGTATCAATAGACCCAAGTTTGTCAGTCCTTAAAAAAACAAATGTGCAGATTATTACCATTATAAAAGAAAGCAACCCTTAAAAGCAAATAAAAAATTTGAATCGATACAATCTTTATGCCTGGTTGGTATCAAATGTCATGATGTTTAAACATCTTCCCGTAAATCTATACGCAATATTTTGGCTGTTTTCAGCAATAAAACCTGAGAATTCGGTTTTCGTCCCGCGGAAACAAAATTTGGGAAGCGAAAATCTTTGCCAGGGAAGGGCATTAATGGACAGCCTGTTTTCCGGCTTTCCAGCGGGCATAGGTGATCTGGTAACCCCACACGGCCAGTGAAGCCCCAAAGGCAATCGTACCCAGCTTGCCGCCAGTGCCGCCAAAGACCGGCAGACTGTACAGGAAAATGAAGCCGGTGATCAGCCCGGCAGCCACCATGGGCCAGGGGGAAGCAAATCGTTTGGAAGAAGACATGCCAGTAAAGGATGCACAGATCACCACCACCGCCAGCAGTCCGCCATTCTCCGGGAAAAGTGCCGGTAGCAGCAGACCGCCCATCAGACCCACTGCACTGGAGGCCAGCACCGGGCCGTGTTTGAGGGTCATGCTCAACCAGTAGGTGAAGATCGCTGCCAGGGTGGCCCAGAGGATGATCTGCCAGGCCAGGTCAAAACCGGGCACTGGGGTGATCAGGAATTGGCGTTGTAATCCCAGCCCGGTCAGCAGGGCGCCGCTGAAGGCGATCGTGCCCAGCTTGCCGCCCAGACCATTCAGGGTGTCTTCCGCCAGCACAAAGACCAGCCCGCAGATGCCCCCGGCCAGCAGCATTTCGGGCAGGCCGGCCAGCAGGGCTGCCGAACTCATCCCCACAAAGGAACCGCAGTAGATAGGCACCGCATATGCCGGGATGATCAATGCGCCCATCAGACCGACCAGCGCCGAGCCGGCCACCGGTCCCAGGTTGAGATGTTCGCTGATCCAGTAGGTGGCCCAGGCGCCCGCGACTGTGGCCACAAATGAGATCAGCATGTGGCGCAGCGAAACAGGGCTGTTTTCGATCCGCTTCAGGCAGCGTCCTTCCTGGAACAGGGCCAGAAGCACCCCCGCCAGGATGATCGCTGCCACAATGCCGCCGATGGAATGTAAAACCCAGGCCTCAAAAACAATGAAAACATACAGCGTAATCACAAAGCTGCCCAGCACACTGAAGCCGGCCCGTGCCCGCCAGCAGCGCGGCGAGGTTTTTGATCTTGCTTGCAGTTGGACTTCATTGGTGAATTCTTGTTTCATTGATGTGGACATACGGGTTTTGCTCCTGCTGGTGAAAAGTTGATGTTGCGTTTTATGTGATGTGCCAGGGGGGCATTTGTACCTGATGTCATTATAGCCTATAGATGCCCCTCTTGAAAAATGATCCGCTGGTTCCAAAGAGGCTTGGGCGGCTTGCGGTACAATTAGCCTGGAGAAAGCCAGATTTATGGAAGAAAGAATTCGCCCGCCGGAAGGAATGGAAACCGCCCGTCTGCGACTGCGCCCGATGGTAGCAGGGGATGCCCGGGCAGTTTTCGAAACCTATGCGCAGGACGAGCAGGTGACCCGTTTCCTCACCTGGCAGCCGCACACTGCCATCGATGAGACCCGGCGTTATTTGCAGGCCTGCGAGATTGCCTGGCGCGAGGGCACGGCTTTTCCCTGGGCATTGCTGCGGAAATCGGATGACAAGCTGATTGGTTCGGTCGAACTGCGCATTGACCAGTACAAAGCCGAAATCGGCTATGTGCTCGCCCGGCCTTTCTGGGGGCAAGGCTATGCCAGTGAAGCTGCCCGGGTGCTGGTGGATTGGGCTTACGCCCACCCAGCCATTTACCGGGTGTGGGCCAGTTGTGACGCCGAAAATATGGCTTCGGCCCGGGTGCTGGAGAAAGCCGGCTTGGTCTTTGAAGGCTGCCTTCAGCGCTGGATGCGCCGCCCAGGGCAGGATGGACTGCCGCGTGATGTGCTGGTTTACGCCAAAGTGAAATGAAACGCCCCTGGTGACGTTATAATTTGGGGTGGTATGGATTTAATCTTACAGGAAAGTTGGACAAGTGATGCAACAAAATGGACACCGGGGCGTGGCCCTGGATATGGATGGTGTGGTGATCGATGGTATGCAGTTTCATGTGGCTGCCTGGCAGCATGCCTTCCGGCAGGTGGCAAATGTGGAAGTCTCTTCCTTGCGTATATATCTTTCTGAAGGGGCAAAAGAGGATCATTTTATTGCTGACATGACAAAAGAGTTGGAACTGGACCTGCCCCCGGCACTTCAGGCTGAATTGCTGCGTTGTAAATTGGATTATTATGACCACGTCTTTCACCTGGCGCCGCTGGCTGGCATTCAGCAAACACTGGAATTATTGCGCAGTCAGGGCTATCCACTGGCGCTGGTTACTGGCGCGGCGCGGACTGTGGCTGAAAGAGTCTTGACAGAACTGGGGGTGCGCCAGTGGTTTGATGTCGTTTCCGGCTCGGATGAAGTGCAGCAGGGTAAACCCGCACCGGAACCTTATCAGAAAGCGGCGGCAGCTTTGGGAGTCAGTCCCCAGGCCTGCCTGGTGGTGGAAAACGCTCCACTTGGCATCCAGTCTGCCAAGGCGGCCGGGATGACCTGTGTGGCGCTGGAGACTTCGCTGGATGCTTCTTATATGACCGGGGCCGACCGCGTGGTTGCCACACATGATGGTTTGCAAGATTTGCTGCGGGCGGAATTTGCCCTTTCCGGCGGGCGCGGCAACTGGTGCTTGCCCTCATTGTGAAAATGACGAAAAAGATCAGGAGGAAGATATGCTTCGTGATTTGATCCTCAAAAACCGCAGTTACCGCCGCTTTGATCAATCGGTGGTCATCTCTGAAGACGCCCTGTGTGAATTGGTGGATCTGGGGCGGCTTTCGGCTTCGGGCGCCAATTTGCAGTGCCTGAAATACATGCTGGCCTGTGACCCGGCAAAGAATGCGGCCATCTTCCCAACCTTGCGCTGGGCAGGGTATTTAAAGGAATGGGGCGGTCCGCAAGAGGGCGAACGCCCATCAGCCTATATCGTCATTTTGGGTGACACCCGCGTTAGCAAGAATTTTGGCGTGGACCATGGCATTGCTGCCCAGAGCATTTTGCTGGGAGCAGTGGAGCGCGGACTGGGCGGCTGCATGATCGCTTCCATCCAGCGCGAGCAATTGCGCCAGGCGCTTGCCATCCCCGAGCAGTACGAGATCCTGCTGGTGCTGGCGCTGGGCAAACCGGTGGAGCAGGTGCAACTGGAGCTGGTGGAGGCCGATGGCAGCATTCAGTATTGGCGCGACGACCAGGGGGTGCATCATGTGCCCAAGCGGGAACTGAAAGATGTATTGCTGTGAGGTTGGGCAGCCCGCTTTTTGCGGGCTGTTTTTGCAAGGCAGCCACGCGACTTTTTGATGAGCGATGCGTAAACCTGAGTAGAGAAACACAACGAGTCGAGGGTTGGAAGAACAATGAATATTGAAAACTTTCTGGGCAACCCATTCTTTTGGGCCATGATCAGCATGTTTGGTCTGTTGGGTGCGGCGGCCGTTACCAGCAGCCGCAAGATGGCCAGCCAGCCGCTGTTCTTTTTGGGCAGTTTGTTGCTGCCGCTGTTGGGGCATACCATGCTGGTGCTGCCCTTTGTGGAGCAGCTCCGGTTTGAGAGCACAGGCTGGCATTGGGTGGTGGGCGGCATTCTCCTGGCGGCTGCCCTGGTGAATGAGGTGGCAGGCTTCCTGCCGGCGCGCCGCTTCCGCGAAGATGAGGCCCGCGTGCGCTTAAAGGTGCGCGGCATGTATGGGATTGTGCGCCACCCGATGTATGCCGGGGCGATCCTGTATGCCCTGGGCATCGCTTTTATCTATCGTTCGGTGGCCGGGGTGGCCATGCTGCCGGTGTGGATGGCAGCTTTCATCTTCCTGATTGCAGTGGAGGAAGAGATCATGGAAGCGCGCCTGGGGGACACCTATCGGGAATATAAGAAGCTGGTGCCTGGCCGTTTGCTGCCTATTTCCCTGCCTGTCCGGCGGCGGGAGATCATCCATTACCCCTTTGAGAACCTGGTGTTGAAAGGCGGCGGCATCCGCGGCATCGCCTATGCCGGGGCTGCCCAGGTGCTGGAGGAACAAGGCGTACTGCAACAGATCGAACGCGTCTCCGGTGCATCGGCCGGGGCCATCACGGCCTTGCTGCTTAGCTTCCGCCTGAGCATGGACGAGACGATGCGCGGCCTGGAAACCCTGGACTTCACATGTGTGCCGCAAGCGCGCATCAAGGGACGCGATGACCGTTCTTTGAACTTTTTTCAGAAGGAATTCAACGAGATCACCGACAACCTGGTTTGCACCCAGCGCCTGATCGAGAATTATGGCTGGTATTCCAGTGAATATTTTTATGAATGGCTGCAAGAAGTGATTGCTGAACGCTGTGAGGGGAATGCACGGGCCACCTTTGCCGATTTTCAGCGTTACGGATTCCGTGATTTGTATGTGGCGGCGTCCAATGCTTCGCAGCGCCGCTCCGAGATGTTTTGTGCTGCCACCACGCCGAATGTGGCCGTGGCTGATGCCGTGCGCATGTCGATGTCCATCCCGCTTTATTTTCTGGCCATGCGCTTTGACGGCCAGCAATTTGGCCAGGGCGATTACTATGTGGATGGCGGCCTGTATGATAATTATCCCATCCGCTATTTTGACGATCCTCAATTCGCCAGCAAGCGGCGCTGGTACAAGAACCGCATCAACTGGTCCACTCTGGGCTGCTACCTGTATACGCCCGAAGACTGCCTGCATGAAAAAAGCGAATTCAATAATCTCATCGACTTTGTCAGCGGCCTGCTCGAAGCGGTTACCTGGCAGACCCGCGATGCGTCATTTTCCCGCGAAACACTGGACGTGATGCGCACCATCATGATCAATGATTGCTGCGTCCAGCAGACCGAGTTTGACATCCCGCCCCACTCCGAGCGCTATAACAAGCTGATCGAATCCGGACGGGCGGCAGCCAGGGCCTATTTGCAGGCCTACCGCGCCCCGGATGTTTGATGCCCGCGCAGGCAGACGTATAAAATTTTCATAAGAATCGTCCGAATTTGCCATACCCGACTCGACTTTCATCCAAACTCTGGTAGAATCTGGAGTACATAGAGTGTCTAAAAGGCTGAGCAAAGCAGGGTATTTTTACCTGAATAGTTTGCTTTTACAGGATGATGAAAACGAGCGCCAGTTAATCTGGTACTGTGTCTGGTTGATCGATGATTTCCGCATATTTGAAAGACCCTCGACCCATCGTAGAAAAATGAGTTTGAGACCGGGTTTGACACAGCACCGAGGGGTTAGTCTCTTCCCTGAATAGAACATACTGGCTTTTATTAACAAGGAGGTTTACCGTGGCTGGAATGGATCGCTTCACACAGCGGGCGCGCCGGGTATTGAGTCTCGCCCACCAGGAGGCGGAACGGATGCGCCAGCAGTATATCGGTACAGAGCATCTTTTACTCGGATTGGTTCGGGAAGAGGGTGGTGTTGCCGGGCGCGTACTGCGCGATTTGGGACTGGAATATGAACGCGTGCGGGAAATGACCGAACGCGTCAGCGGCATTGGTGATTTTGAAGGGCGCAACATTGAACTTTCGGCTGGCGTGCAAAAGGTTTTGGAGAACGCCATCGAAGAGGCCCGCAACCTGGGCCATCATTATATCGGCACGGAACATCTTCTGCTGGCTCTGGCCAGCCTGGAAGAAGGCAACGCTTCGGCTGTCCTGCGCAAACTGGGCGTAACGGTGGAACAGATCCGCCGTCAGACGCGGCGCGTGCTGCAAGAGAACAAGAGCAGCGGGGCGGCTGCCGGCCCGGCCCGCAATGCTTTGCAGGAAGAACGTCAGAAGGATCGCGGTAAAACACCGCTGATCGACCAGTTGGCAACTGACCTGACGGCCAAGGCCGAAGAAGGAAAATTGGATCCGGTGATTGGCCGCCAGAAGGAAATTGAACGCGTCATTCAGATTCTGGCGCGGCGCAACAAGAACAACCCGGCCTTGATCGGCGAACCGGGCGTAGGCAAGACCGCCATTGTAGAAGGCCTGGCCCAGCGCATTGTCGAAGGTGATGTGCCCGCCTTGCTGTTGAACAAGCAGGTGCTGCAACTGGATGTGGGCTCGCTGATCGCCGGCACCATGTATCGCGGCCAGTTCGAAGAGCGCCTCAAGCGGGTGATCGATGAATTGAAAGCCTCCAAGGCCATCCTTTTCATTGACGAGGTGCACATGCTGGTGGGGGCTGGCGCGGCTGGTTCCTCGGTGGACGCGGCCAACATCCTCAAGCCGGCGCTTTCACGCGGCGAGCTGCAGGTGATTGGCGCCACCACCATGGATGAATACCGCAAACACATTGAAAGCGATGCGGCGTTGGAGCGGCGTTTCCAGCCGATCACGGTGGAAGAACCCAACCAGGATGAGACCAAAGAGATCCTGCGCGGCATTCGCAAGGCCTATGAAGAGCATCACCGCCTGTCCATTTCGGACGAGGCCCTGGATGCAGCTGTGCGCCTGTCTTCCCGTTATGTGACCGAGCGCTTTTTGCCCGACAAGGCCATCGACCTGATCGATGAGGCCTCCTCGCGGGTGCGCATGTACAAAAGCCCTGCCGCCCAGGAAAGCAAGAAACTGATGGCTGACCTGCGTGAGGTGAGCGAAGCCCTGGCCCTGGCCCGGGAAGAAGCCAACATGGACGAGGTCGAGACCTTGCAGTTGCGCCACGAAAAGCTGGAAAGCGAGATTGAAGTGTTTCGCAACTCCTGGGATCGGGACACCAGCCCGGTGGTCTCGGCAGACGACATTGCCGAACTGGTCTCGATGTGGACCGGCGTGCCGGTGATGCAGATGGCCACCGAAGAATCGATCCGTTTGTTGCAGATGGAGGACGAGCTTCGCCATCAGATCATCGGCCAGGAAGAGGCGATTGAAGCCGTTTCCAAGGCTGTGCGCCGCGGCCGTTCCGGCCTCAAGGACCCGCGCCGCCCGATCGGCACTTTCCTGTTCCTGGGACCGACCGGCGTGGGCAAGACCGAATTGACCAAAGCCCTGGCCCGCTTCCTGTTTGGCAGTGAAGACTCGCTGGTGCAGTTGGACATGTCCGAGTTCATGGAGCGGCATAACGTCAGCCGTCTGGTTGGATCACCGCCCGGGTATGTGGGCTATGACGAAGCCGGCCAGTTGACCGAAACCATCCGCCGCCGCCCGTATTCGATCGTGGTGTTCGACGAGGTGGAGAAGGCCCACCCTGAAGCTTTGAACATGCTCTTGCAGATCATGGAAGAGGGGCACCTCAGTGATGCCCGCGGCCACAAGGTCGACTTCCGCAATACGATCATCGTGATGACTTCCAACATCGGTGCCAATGAGATCAAACGTCAGACCTCGCTGGGCTTCAGCTTGCAGCGTGATGAAACGCAGGAAGAAACCGAAGCTTACACCGAGATGCGCAAGAAGCTGATGGAATCGTTGAAGAAGGCTTTCCGGCCGGAGTTCATCAACCGCCTGGACGGGGTGGTGGTGTTCCGGGCATTGTCCCGCCAGAACATTCACGCCATCGTCTCGCTCGAGTTGGACAAGGTGGCCGGGCGGCTCAAGGAACGCGAGATCAGCCTGCGTGCCACGGATGCGGCCATCGACCTGCTGGCCCGGGAAGGCTACGACCCCGACATGGGCGCCCGCCCGCTGCGGCGTGTGATCCAGCAAAAGGTGGAAGATGCATTGTCCGATGCCCTGCTGGCCCACGACTTCATGGATGGCGACACCATCCTGGTGGAGGTGAACGAGGACGGGCAGATTGTGCTCGTGCGCGACGACAACGGCGAAAAAGCGCCCGAAGCGGCGCTGGGCGTCGGCGTGTAAGAATGATTGAGTGAAATGACCCTCCCCCGCATTCGCGGGGGAGGGTTTTTGCTTGGGGGAATGTCAAAAGGGATTTTTTTGGCGTAGCGAGGCATGCCTCGCCAGTTCGATGGGATGTGTTTGTACATCAGATTTTGTGGGCTGTGAAAATTCAGCTTGAGTAAAACGCTAAGTTACAAAAATAAGAGAATCTGTAAAATACTACTTTACAAATTTATCCTAATTTTGTAAAATAGAAATATGAAAACGATTGAAAGAACTCTTTTCCCTGTGCTTAAAAAGGCACTGACCGATCAGCGTATCATTGTACTCACCGGAATGCGGCGGGTTGGAAAAACCACGACCTTGCAGTGGCTGCTGGATCAGGTTGCTTCCACAAACAAGATCTATCTGGACCTTGAACGTTTGGATCAGCGGTCTGTGTTTGAAGAAAGCAACTATGAGGCTGTTCTGAATTACTTACGCAACCTGGGAATGGATCCGGACCAGCCAATGATAGTGGCACTGGATGAGATTCAATACGTTCCCAATCTGCCAAGCGTGGTCAAATACCTTTATGACCACCACGGTATCAAATTCTTGTTGACAGGCTCCAGTTCCTATTACCTCAAGAATTTCTTTAGCGAATCCATGTCCGGCCGTAAAATCGTGTATGAAATGTTCCCGCTGGGATTTGGCGAATTTCTCGACTTTCGCGGCATCTCATACCGCCGCCGAACCACGCTCGCAGAAATGCGTTTTGACCCTCATGAGTTTGAACGGTTGAAATCTTATTATGAGGAATTTGTCACCTTTGGTGGATTGCCGAATGTGGTGCTTGAACCCAGGATTGAAGTCAAGCGTGAAATCCTGAATGATATTTATTCTTCATACATCAATATTGATGTTCAATCGATAGCTGATTTCCGCAAGATTGACGAACTTCAACAACTGCTTAAAATCCTTGCTGTTCGAATAGGCAACAAACTGGATTACACCAAATTATCCAGTATCGTTGGGGTTTCCCGCCCTACTTTGAAGACGTACCTGGAATTTCTGGAAAAAACTTATGTCATTTACCAATTGCCAGCTTATGCGGGACCGGATAAAGCGACTGTCCTGGGGAGGAAATTGTATTTCCGGGATAACGGAATCGCCGGAATTCTAGCTCATCCTGGTGAAGGGGCATTATTTGAAAACGCTGTTTTCAACCAGCTTTGGAATTATGGAGCGCTGGCTTATCTATCCAAGGGAAATGAATATGAAGTTGATTTCATTTTGACCCCATCGGATGCGCAACCAGCAGGTCTGGAAGTCAAGTATCACCCCATAGAGACGGATGACCAGAAGGTAAAACGCATCGCCCGGAAAAATGGATTCTCACAGGCCTGGATCGTGGGGAAATACCCCACCCCAGGATTTGAAGATTTTATTTGGGGCGGAACAATATTCTAAATATTTGCGTTCTATACTGCAAATTCAAAACCAAACGGATGTTTCGCCGGGCGAAACTCGACACAGCCTATGATCCCAACAAATCTTATGGAAGTCGAACATCTTCAATCTGACCCAACGCATTGGATCAATATCTGCGCCGCGAGATATTACGGGGTAGAAAAAATCTCGGCGGAATGAGATGTGATTTTAAGCGTATATAAATCATGAAAGACGCCCGGATTGCTGCCGCTGATTCACCCGACAAGAATGGCTCTTTGCGGCCAGGCGCCCTTGCGCAAGAAACCTATTGAAGGGCAAGTGGGCCCAATTTGGGAGTGGCTAAATGATGGGCTTATATGAACTGAAAAACATGAGCCTGATAATTGGGGAAACGCTGTTTGAGAAGTTGGCGCTTATTGAAACAAGAGAT
>JAGVAB010000137.1 GCA_020060485.1 Anaerolineales bacterium | reverse complement strand
TCGATCAAAGACTTTCTCAGAAATTTGCTGCCTTAAAGGAAATATTCAGAACAAGATTTTCCGAACCATGGAATGCAGTTCGTTATTAGTGTCAAGGAGGAACCTATGGAACAGTTCAATAAACCCCTCGCAGAATCATTTGCCCGCATCAAAGTGGTTGGTGTAGGCGGCGGCGGCTGCAATGCAGTCAATCGCATGGTCGAGGAAGGGCTGCAAGGCATCGAGTTCATTTCGGTGAACACGGATGCTCAAGCTTTGCTGCTCTCGAAAGCCGAGACACGGGTGCGCATCGGCGACAAATCCACCCGCGGTCTTGGTGCAGGCGGCAATCCCGAGACGGGACAAAAAGCCGCAGAAGAATCATCCGAAGAGCTGTATCAAGTGCTGAAAGGCAGTGATATGGTCTTTGTGACCGCCGGTCTGGGCGGTGGAACGGGAACCGGTGCAGCCCCAGTGGTGGCACAGATCGCCAAAGACATTGGCGCCCTCACCATTGGCGTTGTCACCCGTCCCTTCACCTTTGAAGGCTCACAGCGCATGCTGTCGGCTGAAAAAGGCATTGCAAATCTCAAGGAACATGCCGATACCCTGATCGCCATCCCCAACGACCGCCTGTTGCAAATCGTGGACAAGCGCGCCAGTCTGACCGATGCCTTCCGCGTGGCAGATGATGTCCTGCGCCAGGGTATTCAGGGTATCTCCGAGCTGATCACCGTTCCCGGCTTGATCAACCTGGACTTTGCCGATGTGCGCACGATCATGTCCGAAGGCGGAGCAGCCTTGATGGCTGTTGGCCGTGCCAGCGGTGAAGACCGGGCGCGCATTGCCGCAGAGGAAGCCATCTCCAGCAAGCTGCTGGATATCACCATCGACGGCGCCCGCGGTATCCTGTTCAATGTAACCGGCGATTCCAGTCTGACCCTGTTTGAGGTCAACCAGGCGGCCGCCATCATCAAGGAAACCGCCCACCCGGACGTGAACCTGATCTTTGGGGCTGTGGTCGATCCCAATATGGGCGAGGAACTGCGGGTAACCGTGATCGCCACCGGCTTCGACACCAGCAGCGGCATCCGCCGCATGGAACGTACACCGCGCAGCAACGCCTCAGAGCAGCCGCGCGAAGCGCGCCCTCACGAAGTCATGGCAGACCGCCCGATTGTCAGCCAGCCGGCGCCCACGGAATACCAGCGCCAGGTGTTGAATACAGACGACCTTGACATCCCAGCCTTCTTGCGTCGTCGTAATCAACACTAAACTGCATCGAACAATTCCATAGGCCGGGAGGGATGGACATCCCCCATCCCTCCCCCTCCTCTCTTCCGCGCATTGCACCCGGGTAGACAATGGGTGTTGCGCGTTCACGCGTCGTGGTTTGCATCGACAATTAAAATGAACAAAGCATGCCCTGAAACAACAGCATGCCTTGTTTTATTTTATTTACTGGAGCAAAACGTGAATATCTTCGGTAAAAATCAGTTGTTCGCCGTTTGCAGCAAGGCACCCACCCGCGCCCAAAGTTCGCGAATATTGATCGGCTTGGACATGTAAACATCACAGCCAGCAGCAATGGCCTTTTCGGCATCGCCGCGCAAGGCATTGGCGGTGATGGCGATGATCGGCACATGAGTCAAATTTTCATTGCCGCTGCTGCGCAGTCGCCGTGCCACCTCATAACCATCGATATCCGGCAAGTTAATATCGAGCAGGATCAAATCCGGTTTCAGTTCCTGTGCGGCCAACAACCCGTCTTCGCCGCACATACTGCCCCTGAACTCATATCCAGCAGCTTCAATTGCCCGCTGTACCAAAGTCAAATTATCAGGATTATCTTCAATATACAACACTAAATAACTCATGCAACGATCTCCTGACCGCCATATCTTTATACACAACCTCTTTGACTGGCTGTGCAACAGCGGTGGTCATATTTTTATTTCAGGCCACTAATCTGCCCCGCTCCGTTATCTCGAACGGCAGCAGTAATCCAATCTTGAGACTACCCAGCCTTTAATGGCATCTCAATAATAAATGTTGATCCTTCACCTGCAATGCCGGTGCTCTCTGCCCACAATCGCCCGCCATGCATTTCCACCAGGCTGCGGCTGATGGGCAGCCCCAGACCCGTACCGCCCACTTTTCGGGTGGAACTGGTATCGATCTGACTAAATGATTCAAAGACCATGTCCAGCTTGTTGGGCGGAATGCCAAGTCCGGTGTCGCTGACTGCGATGCGAACCATTTCGGATTGTGGCTGGGTCACGACAATCAGGATCTCGCCTGTCTCAGTGAATTTTACCGCATTTCCAAGGATATTGATCATCACTTGGCGCATGCGCACCCGGTCTGCCAGCATCTCAACATCTTCATCATCTTGAATCGCCAAACGAAGTTCCAGAGATTTTTCACGCGCCAATGGGCTGACAATATCCATTGTTTCATCCATCAAGGAACGCAGGTCAAACTTCTCCAGGCTGAGGGTCATGCGGCCTGCTTCAATCTTGGACATATCCAGAACATTATTGATCAGGCTCAACAGGTGTTTGCCATTCTTTTCAACCAGCTTGAGGTCGTTTTCCATCTGGTCAGTCAACGGCCCATCCAGCCCCAACAAGATCACATCGGTGAAACCCATGATCGAATTCAAAGGCGTACGTAATTCATGGCTCATGTTGGCCAGGAAGTCGGACTTCAAATGATCCAGTTCCCGCAGGCGCTGCACCGTTTCTGCTTGTTCCAGATATAACCGTGCATTCTGCAAGGCAACCGCCACTTGCGAAGTCAAGGTCAGGAAGATCTGCCGCTCGGTTTGCGAGAAACGATTGTAACGCGAGTCCTGTACGTCAAACACACCCAGCAGGCGATTACCAACGATCATCGGCAGGACCATTTCCGAGCGCGTATCTGGAAGCAGGGCATTGGGCAAATAGTCCGCTTCCTTGCTGGTATCTCCCACGATCATTTCCTGGCGGGTGCGCACGGCGCCCGCCACCAGCGAGTGTTCCTCAGTAACAGGTATCGAGTGCCCATTTTCCACCAGCAGGGTCCCCACCTCTCCTGATCCTGCAGACAATACCAGGGTATTTTCATCCTCATTGTGCAAATAGATCTGCACGTGGTAAAGGTTAAAACCGTTATGTGTTTGATTTACCACGGTTTGCAGCAAGACATCCGGGTCCAGCAGGCGGGAAATCTCGGTACTGATGCTGGAAACCGTTTCCATATCTGCCGCACGGCGTTTTGCCTGTTCGAACAAGAGCAGGTTGTTAACCACCACTGCGGTCTGTTGAGCCAGGGCGCGGTAAAGGCGCTCATCTGCCAGGCTGAAGACGCGTTCCTCATCCCAATGAACGACAATAATGCCGATCAATGCTTCGGGCGTATTTAGCGGCAACACCAGCAGTCCCTTGAAATCTGGCGGTGTTTGTGCCCCCCCCATACTTTGCGAAGTCATACTGGTCACATCTGCCAGCATGAAGGGTTCGTCCGGGTTGTTGATCCACATCTCATAATCAGGCATTTCAGACAAATTAAAGCGCATACCCAACGGGGTGATACTGGCGCTGGTCTCGCGCTGCCAGTGAGCCACCAATTCGGCCTCATCTGGATTTGTCTGTTTGTCGGCAATCATCCTTAACAAGCTGGCACGCTTCGCCCCGGATGCGATGGCCGGCCGGGACACAGCCATGAGTGCTTCCTGCAGCGTGGTTGCCGCGCTAAGTTCCGCACTGATCTCGTAGAGGACTTCCACTTCCGCCAGAGCAACTTCACGCTGCTCACTCAGCCGCAAGTTATCCAGATGGCTGCTCAATTGCTGCGTAACGGCGGCCAGCAAATTCTGCGCTTCTGTGTTGAGCTCGGAAATTCCGCTGAGTTTTACTTCACCCAGCACCTGATTGCGGACAGCCAGGGGCACTGCCAGGTCTGCCTCGGCAAGGTCATCTTCATCCCCACCAGGCTTGACCTGATTTTGATCATACACAAAAGCCATGTCACGGTCTTCATCGGCTGCCAGGAATTCCTGCCAGCCCTTCTGCGTCAGACGAGCCAGTGCCTGCTCAGCTTCTCTGCGGTAGCGTTCCGCTTCATCAAGCAGGCGCAGGTTGTCCACCTGTTGAGACAGGCGTTGGGCTACCGCACTGGCAACGGCCTCATGAAGGGCCGACCAGGATGGGTCATCTGCTTCCACAACCAGTTGCCCAAACACCTCGCCGCCGGCGCTGAGCGGATATGCCAACGCAGATTTTTCAGGCTGGGTGGACAGGGTTTCCAGTGGCCGAACTTCACCAGAATCAAATAAATACCCGAACGTGTGACGGCGTCTGATCCCATCCAGAAAATCCTGCCAGCTTAATTGCTGCCTGAACCCCTGTTGCGGAGACTGCACAGCCGGCTCGACCGCCGGGCGTGGAGCAACCGGAGGCGTGGCACGCGATTGCTCTATGACAGGGATGCTGCTGGTATTGGTTGAGAATAACTCCTCAAGCCGGTTGTACAACCTGTCTTTCGACATAAGCCTCCAACTCCTGTGCCAGTTCACGGTATTGCTGTGCTGCCCTGCTGTTAGCGGCATACACGGTCAACGGGACTCCTGCCAGTTGACTGGCACGTACTTTGGTATCAAAGCCAATCACGCTTTCCATAAGCGCCTGACTGTAATGCTCCCGAACATACTTGAGAATATCGGTATGGAATCGCCCTCGCTTGTCGTACATGGTCACCAAAAGGCGGTAACTCAATTGCGGATTGGTCTTGGCGCGGGTCATATTGATCAAACGAAAAACCACATCCAGCGCCTGCAGGGAATAGAACTCCAACTGCGTTGGCACCAGTGCCAGCCGGGAGCAGGTCAAAGCGGTGATGGTCAATGCTCCCAGGGTGGGCGGGCAATCGATCACCACCCACTTGTAGCCGCCTGCGTGCTTGCGTAAAATATCACGCAGTAAGAATTCATAGCCCTTGTAGGTGAATAAATGCCGGGAAACCGCCAGAAGATCGGGGTTTGATGGCAATACATCCAGGTCAGGAAAAGAAGTTTGCTTGACCACGTTCTCAAACACCTCTTCCCCCATCAACAAAGAGGCAACCGAACTGTCCAGCTCCTCCGGGTTCAACCCCAAACCGCCGGTCAAATTCCCGGAAGGGTCAAGATCAACCACAAGCGTCTTGCCAGAACCTTCAGCCAGGCACGCGCCCAGCGTGGAAACCGTGGTTGATTTTCCAACACCGCCTT
This sequence comes from Anaerolineales bacterium, assembly GCA_020060485.1. The sequence goes on along the minus strand of JAGVAB010000137.1, from coordinate 765 downwards.
TTTGATGCGTGACCCCGATCACATATGCCATAATTCACAATCCTTCACCAAAAAACAGTGCATGTCTAATTCTTGCGTTTATCCACACCCAGGCGGACACTAGTCTGCTTGGCGCCCAAAGACTGACCCAATTCACGGATGGCCACCTGCAAGGCATTTTCGACCGTGGTCGTTGCCTGGATCTTCTGGCTGATGGCATTGATCAAAGCTTCCTGCTCTGCCTGCGAACGGGTCTCTTTCAGCAGCTCTTCACGCTCAGTGAAATCCCGGCCGAAGGCCAGCACACCGATGACTTTATTGTTGACATCCCGCAGCGGGGTTTTCACTGTGGAATAATTCCGCTCCTTGCCATCTATCATCACCACATCATTTTCGATGGTCAACGGCTGGTTTGTTTCAAACACCTGTTTGTCATCTGCCCAGAAGCCGCGAATGCCCTTCTCCGGATTGCCTTTGACCAGTTCCTCCGGGAAGCCCAGGTCGATATCATTCTTGCCGATGAATTCTTCCGGCGTAATATGCAGAGAATCAGCATAACCTTTATTGACCAGCACATAACGGTGATCCAGGTCTTTCACAAAGATCCAGTCTGAGGTCGAGTCGATCATTGTACGTACCAGCTCTTCCGACTGGCGAACCTGTTCAAACTGGCGGGCATTCTGCAGAGCCACCGCCACCTGTGAGGCCAGCGTGGTCTGGATACGAATGTCCTCTTCCGTGAAGCGCCCAACCTGCTCCGACTGCACATCCAGCACACCCAGCACC
>JAGVAB010000174.1 GCA_020060485.1 Anaerolineales bacterium | reverse complement strand
TGTTGAGCAGCGGCGAAGCCGCTGCTCAACACCGCACAAAAAGCTCCCCTTCCCGCAGAAGAATGAATTGGAATTCGTCACGCAAGCAGCGGGGAGGGGAGTTCGAGGGGTGGGGTGAATAAACCCCGGTGATGCACAGACCGTCTCTCGTCCGGCCTCGTGCCATCAATTAAAGAAGCAAATGGAAAATTAACTTTGAGAAAGCCAGGTAGATTTTTATCTTACCGCTTGCCAGCATCGGGTACAATTAACCGCAGCTGGATTTTCCTGTTTTTTCCCTAAAGTGCCGCGGACATGCAAGCAAAAGACCCCAACAACAGCCCCCGTCTCAAGGTGCAGCCAGAAACTCTGGATTTTGGCAAATATCATCCCAATGCCCCATTGACCCAACAGCCAGTAATCAAGATCAAGGTTACCAACGATGGTACCGGCAGACTATCCGGCAGATTGGTGCCTATGGTCAGTTGGTTGATTCCCCTTCCAATCGAATTTTCCTGCCTGACCGGTGAAACCAGCCAGCACACCGTCAGGATCAGTACCGGTGCGCCCTACGAAGCCAACCGAACCGCTTATGAATTTGAAGATGTTCTGCTGGTAACCAGCAACGCCGGCGAACACTGGTACAGCGGTACCTACCAACCAACCGGACGCACCATCGTTCCTGTGCGCTCATCGGCCATCTGGCTGATCATCCCCTTCTCACTGGTGGCAATTGCAGCCATCATCCTTTTCCTTGTCCTGCGCCCAATGGGCAATACTTCAACCGCCCAAAACTTCGAGGCCCAATCGTTTGAACTGCTTTTTACCCAGGCAGCAAAAACCCTGTTTGTCGAAATGACCTCAACCGCCGCCCTGCAGAAAGCAGACGCGCAGCAAGCAGTCCTCATCCAGCTTCCATCCCCGGTAGCCACTTCGCTCTTTGCTCCCACTGCCACCTTTACCCCCTGGCCTTTTCAGGAGTTCACCAATCCAGAGATTTTCATTCAGGATTATTACCTGGCCGTTGATAGTGGCGATTACGAAAAATCATGGAATATGCTTTCTCCAGCTTTTCAACAGTCCTGTTGCCAGTTGGCCGGCAACGACCCCTTCGTCATCTATACCCATTTTTGGGACAATATTGACAAGGTCGAGGTACGCTCCGCCAAACTGCAAGCATGGGACACCAACCCGGCCATCGTATACGTTACCATCTACTACCAATATACCCTGGGTGATTCCTTTGAAGAGTTTCGAGTATTCAGCCTCATCTCAGACCCCGTGAAACAAACCCTGCTGATTGATCAGGTGCAATAATGACTCTCCAAATCAAAAAGGTGAAACTATGAAAATCATCCTCCCCACCATCGGTACCCGCGGTGACTTGCAGCCCTACATTGCCCTGGCTCTCGGCTTGCAAACCGCCGGACACACCCCCATCCTCGCCACCCACCCCATGATGCGTAATCTGGTTGAAGCATACGGCCTGGAATTTTCTCCCATCGGTCCGGATATCGATATTGGGTATGAAGCTGCCGTCATCCGCGGCCATTCACGCAACTGGATGGCTGGCTTCATGCGGGTGATGAAATTTTCTTTTGCCATGCTTGAAAAATCCCATCCGGAACTGTTGGAAATCTGCCGCCAGGCGGATTTGATCGTCATTTCTCATTCCGCTGCGGGCAGCATGGAAGCCGATATGCTGGGGATTCCGGCGGTCAGCGTCACCTTGCTGCCGCAAGCCATCCCGGTACAGGATCCCGCACAGCCCTTATGGAAGCGCACATTCGGTAAGATCGCCGGCGCAGGGATGGGACTGGTTATGACCCGGCCATTAAACCAAATCCGTGAACGCCTGGGGCTTGGCCCAATGACCGAAACAGGCATCACCTCATCCTCTCTCAACCTCATTCCCCTCAGCCCGCATGTATCCAAGCCCGACCCGCGCTGGGAAACGCGCCACCGCATGACTGGGTACTGGTTCGCTCCCTCTCCGCAAACCTGGTCTCCACCTGAAGAAATGGTTCAATTTCTGGAAGCCGGAGAACCTCCTCTGGCCATCAGTCTGGGTGCCATGGCCATCAGCGGCGAAGATGCCCATCAGGCTGCCAGCATCACCCTGGACGCCATCAAGGAAGCTGGAGTGCGTGCCATCATTCAGGGCTGGGATGAACCATTGAAAACCCTGAATTTGCCCCAGGGCGCCTTTTGCGCCGGCGCCATTCCCCACGACTGGCTTCTGCAGCACTGTGCTGGCCTGATCCACCACGGAGGTTTCGGTACAACTGCCGCAGGGTTCCAGGCAGGCATCCCTTGCATGGCCATCCCCCATATTATTGACCAGTTCATTTGGGGGCAAAAGATCTTTGAGTTGGGTGTAGGCCCAAAACCCATCGCCCGCACCAAACTGGCAGTGCATCCTCTGGCAGAAGCGCTGCGCCAGTTAACCCAGGACACCAGTATGCGATCCGCTGCCGCCGAATTGGGCCGCAAGATCCGCAGCGAGTCGGGCGTAAAGAACGCAGTTGACCTCATCCTGTCCTCACAAACAGCGTGATTCCCCCCATCCTGACCCCGCAGTCATCGTTTGCAGCCGTTCGTGGTAAACTATTTTTATGACATCGTTCAAATTGGCGAGGAAAATATGACAAAACGCATTGGCATTTTAACGGCGGGCAGCGACAGCCCGGGGCTTAACGCCACCATCCGCGGCATTGGTAAAGCTGCCCAGGGTGCTTTTGGCATGGAATTGATTGGCTTTACGGATGGCTTTCAAGGGCTGATTGAAGATCAATCCATCGAGATCATCGGCTCGGAACTTTCCGGCATCCTGACCGATGGCGGCACCATTCTCGGTACCAGCCGGGACAGCATTGAGAATTACCCGGCAGAAGATGGCAAGTTTGAAGACCGTACCGATCAGGCTGTCGAAACCTACAAAAAGCATAAATTGAATGCCCTGGTCTGTTTGGGTGGGCACGAAACCCAAGCATCTGCCCTGATCTTGAAAAACAAAGGACTGAATATCCTGACCATCCCCAAATCGATCACCAACAATATCGCCGAAACAGACACAGCCGTCGGGTTTGACAGCGCACTGGGCGTGGCAACAGAAGCCATCGACCGTCTGCACAGCACTGCGCACAGCCACCACCGCATCATGATCGTGGAGATCATGGGGCGCGAAGCTGGCTGGCTGACTTTGGGTGCAGGCATCTCAGGTGGAGCGGATGTCATCCTTATTCCGGAGATCCCTTATGACCCGGAAGTCGTCGCAAAGGCCATCAATAACCGCCGGTCCTCCGGAAAACGTTTCAGCATTGTAGCGGTGGCTGAAAGCGCCATGTCCCTGGATTATGTTGAATTCTTTGAACATTCCCACAAAATGAATGAGCGCCTGCGTACTGGCGATGACCAATCCGAGATTGCCCAACAACTGGAGCGCATCCAAAACCAGATGCAGGGCAATACCCTGTTGCTGGCGGATCGTCTGCGCACTTTCACCGGACTGGAAACCCGTGTGACCATCCTGGGCCATCTGTTGCGCGGTGGCGCTCCCTCTTCCGCCGACCGTCTGCTTGCCACCCAGCTTGGCACAATGTGCGCGGAAATGATCCACAAAGGCAAGTTTGGCGTCATGATTGCCATGCAGTCTGGACACACCGCTGCCGTGCCTCTGGAGAATGTGGCCGGCAAGACCAAAAAAATCCCCCTGGATCATCCCTGGATATTGGGAGCAAAACGCGTCGGCACCGTCTTTGGCGACTGATTCAATCCAACCCCCAATCAAACTGACACCTCGACCATCGATGTACGGTTTGATAATCCAAAAATGTCCGGAGAGACCTGGGCATTTTTGTTATACGATCCAGATTGCGGTTAAAGTGTCAACAAATATTCATTGATGGCCTTGGCTGCCTTGCGCCCTGCGCCCATGGCCAGAATGACAGTTGCCCCACCAGTAACAATATCGCCGCCAGCATAAACACCTTGCTTGTTAGTCTGCATGGTTTCACTGTCCACAACGATATTGCCCCATTTGTTGAATGCCAGGTCAGGGGTGGTCCTTTCAATGATGGGATTCGAGCCATTTCCCACAGCAACCACCACCATATCCACTTCCATGTCATATTCTGAACAAGCTACCGGAACTGGCCGCCGCCGGCCGGACGCATCCGGCTCGCCCAATTCCATGCGCTCCAGTTTCATGCCTTTCAACCAACCTTTTTCATCGCCGATGAAGGCAACCGGATTACGCAGGAATTCAAAAATGATCCCTTCCGCTTTGGCATGATGAACTTCTTCCAGGCGGGCCGGCATTTCTTCTTCTGTGCGCCGGTAAATGATATACGCCCGGCGTGCCCCGAGCCGTTTGGCTACACGCACAGAGTCCAGGGCGGTATTTCCGCCGCCGATCACCGCCACGACCTTGTCCTGACAGTCAAACACTGGCGTATCATAATCCGGGAACTGATAGGCTTTCATCAAATTGACCCGGGTGAGAAACTCGTTGGAAGAATAGATGCCCACCAGGTTCTCACCCGGAATGTTCATAAAGCGCGGCAGCCCGGCTCCCACCCCGATGAACACCGCTTCATATCCCTGTTCATTCATCAATTCATCAATGGTATAAGTGGAACCAATCACCACGTTTTTGCGAAATTCAACACCCAGCTGCTTTAAACCCGACACATCTTCCTTCACAATATTTTTGGGAAGGCGGAACTCAGGAATGCCATAAGCCAGCACGCCGCCAAACTCATGCAACGCCTCGAAAACGGTCACATCATGCCCCTCACGGATCAAATCGCCGGCGCAGCTCAAGCTGGAAGGACCCGAACCAATAATAGCCACCTTCCTGCCCGTCTTTGGTTTGATTTTGGGGGGTTCCTTTAAACCAAGCTCACGTTCATAGGTGGTAACATAGCGCGCCAAGGCGCCAATCGAGACTGCATCGCCCTTCTTGCTGAGAATGCAATGACCTTCGCACTGCTCCGATTGAGGACACACCCGGCTGCACACTTCAGCCAGGACGTTGTCCTCCTTGATGATGCGCGAAGCCGTCACATAATCCCGCTCAAGGATCTTGTCGATGAACTGCGGGATCTTCACCCCCACCGGGCAGCCATCCACACACAGCGGCTTCTTGCATTGCAAACAGCGCTGGGCTTCGATCTGCAAGAGTTCTTCGGTGAACCCCAGGTTGACTTCGTTGAAGTTTTGCACCCGTGCCAGCGGATCCTGCTCCGGCATTCTCTGGCGGGGAATTTTGCGCCGCTCTGCTGGTGTGGGCACAAGTTTATCCAATTGCAGATCCAGCCGGCAGAAGGACTCTTCTTCTTCGTGGGCATACGCCCGGCCGCGTTTCATCAAAACGTCAAAATCAACCAGATGGCCGTCAAATTCCGGCCCATCCACACAGGCGAACTTGGTCTCGCCGCCCACAACCGCCCGACAGCCACCGCACATGCCCGTACCGTCCACCATGATCGTGTTCAAACTAACCACTGTCTTAATGCCATACGGTCGGGTTACTTCTGCTGCCGCCCGCATCATCGGCATTGGGCCAATCGCCAGCACATAATCAATCTGTTTTCCGGAATCGATCAACTCTTTCAGTTTCTGGGTGGTGAACCCATGATACCCATAACTGCCATCATCTGTGGTAACGTGGGTCTCATCGCTCACCCGGCGTAATTCATCTTCCAGAATCACATAATCCTTGTTCCTGGCCCCGGTGATGGAGATCACATAATTCCCGGCCTCTTTGAGTGCCACCGCATTGGGATAAGCCACTCCGGTGCCAACGCCGCCGCCGATCACCACAGCAGTGCCATACCTTTCAACTTCCGAAGCATGTCCCAAAGGCCCCAGTACATCTTCAATAAAACCACCCTCTGGCAGACTGTTCAGTTGCTTCGTGCTTTTTCCCGCCTCCTGAACGATCAAGGTGATCGTTCCAGCTTTTGGGTCAGAGTCAACCAGAGTCAACGGCACACGTTCACCGTGCTCATCAATGTGAACAATCACAAATTGGCCTGGTTTTCGTTTGCGGGCAATTTCCGGGTGCTCAACCACCAGCTTCTTAATGGCAGGGGCAATATACTCTGATGATACAATGCGATTCATAAATTCATCCTCTACTGGTAATCATTGAAATTAAGGGAAATTAAAATATTGAAGTACTCAATCATACCGCTAAAGTCCTTTTTTCGTAAATATGACAAACTACTGTTTTACTTAAAAAATTGCTCATATTGTATAGTCAGATTGCATTGAGCAGCAAAATGCGCTATGATGAACAAGGCCGCCAGGAATCCTTTCTTACAAAAATAAACCGTCATGAATTCAAAAATTCCAGCCTATCTGACCGAGATCTATGCCTTCGACCCAGCCACCGGTACATTCACCATACCTGTGATCATCGAAAAATATGATGACCTGTTCAACAAACTTGACCACTCGCCCATTCGCCGCAAAGACCTTTCCTATGATTTCGTCACTTTTCTGGAAGAATGCACCAACGAAATCCCTGACCGGCATCCCCTCGAGTTAGCCATCCACATCACTGCACAAAACGCACAGAATTTGTTGGAAAACGAAGTCGTGGCTGGTATCCGATATTATTATTCCTATCTGGCCAACCGCACCCGTCAGGAAATCCGCCAAAAAAGACTCCAGGCCGTCAAGTACGTGCTGATCTCACTTGCCTTCATCACCACCGCCGTGCTCTCAACACCGTTGATGGCGAATAATGTAGTTTTTGAAATCGCAAATGAAGGTCTGCACATCGGTGGATGGGTCTTTTTATGGGAAGCCTTTCTGGTCAATTTTATCTCGATGGATGAGAATAAAGCCAATGTTCAACAAGCCGAAAGACTATGCAAAGCCTCGATTCATTTCACGTATGAATGAACCCCAACAGAATCTGGCCATTTCCATCCAGTTGCCCATTAACGATTCAGGTATTTCCAAGCCAGCCTTAAAAATGTTGAATTAATCGAACCGACACCTCGACCAACTCGGTGTGCGGTTGGACAAAAAGAGAGGAAAGCATTATGCATTCCTCTCTTTTTGTGATGCATACCGGCCAATTTCTATACGGCTTCCAATCGATAGATAACCTCATTCACGCCAAACATCCAGCCCAAAAGCGGCGTCCAGAACAATGTCATGAAGATCGGATGCAAAATTCCGGCAATAATCAAACCTGCCATCGCCAGGGACGTTCCCAGGACAACAGATTTCAAATGACCATCTTCAATTTGATTCCAGTGTTTGAATCCCCGCCACACAAAAAGGACTGCCAGCCACATGAAAAGCAGATAACCCACCAAGCCCGTCTTGACAGCCAGCCACAAGTGCGCATTATGTGTATATCCGCGGCCGTCAAAGTATTCATCATCGATACCAAACACCGCCGGACGGTAATCCGCACCCAGTCCCACTCCCAATACCGGGTGTTGTTGCACCTGACGAAATCCATAGGTATATTCAAAATCCCGCCAGCGAATCGTGCTGGTGTTTGAGCCTTTGGCATAGGATTCGCTATCGGTTACAGTTGCAATACGCTCTACAGCCGCGATAACCAATTTTCCCGCTTTGGATTCAGGCATGACCAACAAGGGGATCGCTGCCAATGGCACCAGGTAGATAATGATCAATGCCCATTTAAGCAACCGTTGACGCATTTCGCCACGCACAATCAATGCGGTTACGAGGATGATCAAGCCGCTGACCACCCAATGGGTGCGGTTAAAGCTCATGATCAACGCCACGCCAAACAAAACCCATTGCACAAGTGCCGGTACACGCTGTACTTTGATGCTCTTGGTCATCAACAACACAGATTTCAGGATGAAGGCCAGGGTGATGATTCCCTCCCCTGAGGTATCAGTGATCCGGGTAACATCTGATCGGACAGTACCCGCAGTCTCCAGAACTTCCACCCGCCCCGAAAGAAAAGCAACTGAGGTTCCCATGGTGTATTGATAGATCATGGCAACCGCCACGACCGTTGCAAAAAAGAAGAAACCCTGTATCAATCTTTCCAGTTGCTGCTTCTCACGCACAAGATTTGTGATGACAAAAAAGATCAGGTAATACGAAGCAATTCGAACCTCTGGAATGAAGCCGGCAGGTTCTGCCCTGCCCTGCACTACGGCAATAACCGTCGTACCCATCGCCCAGATATAAAACAAAAGCAACGGTAGATCAAGCGGGGTATGCACCAGGCGGAAGGAACGGTCAACCAGCCAGCGCACAATCACGATTGTGTATAATCCAAGCAGGATCGGCTCTGTCATGTACAACCGGCCAGTGCCAATATTGATCACCGGCATGCTCTCTTCCGGTAAAATGGTGCAAAGTGCGGCAATCACTGCCAGAATGGAAAGTTCTGGCCATTTGATCGCAATCAGAACCACCACCAGCCCGATGATGCCGGCGATGGTCCAGAAAGGGGATAGCACCAGGGAGATGCTCCCCAATGCCACCCCTACCAAAACAGCCAGGATCAACTGAATGGTTATATCAAAGCCCTTGGATTCGGGCCTGGAATAAATACTGGCCACGTCAACCTCCCGGAGCGCATCACGCTCCCCATACCATTAAACCTCTGGGGGAGCAGATTGGCGCTGCATCCTTAACAAACGAGAACTGGTACCCATTTCTGTGCGGTTGGTGATAATACCCAGCACATTGGCACCTACGCCCCGCAAGTTGCGCATTGTGTATTGCAAAGCTTCCCGGCGTACCCAGCCGTGCCGCACCACCAGTAGGACGGCATCCACTTTTGGAGCCAGGACTGCCGGATCGGTTACTGATACTGATGAAGGCGAATCCAGCAGAACAATATCAAACTTTTCTGCCAGATTTTGCAGCACTGCATTCATCTCTGTTGTTCCCAGAAGCTCCGGATCCCATGGCTGCGGTCCGCTGGTCAACACACTCACCAATGGGTAAGCAGTCGGTTTGATCGCCTTTTCCAGATCCACTTTGCCAGAAAGCACATCGCTCAATCCACAATCATTTTCCAGGTCAAAAAGCTCATGAATGTTTGGCTTTCTCAGGTCTGCATCCACCACAATCACCTTGCGCTTGGCCTGCCCCATCACCACACCCAGATTGGCTGTGACAGTGGAACGTCCATCATGACGCACTGAACTTGTCACCAGGAAAGTTTTCAGGTTCTGGTTGGTTGCCGGAGCAAACAGATTGGTACGCAGCCGGCGGAATGACTCTGCCTGCAAAAGACTGTCTAATATCAGTCTCTCTGACCCGCGCCGCTTATCATCTGGAATATCGCCAATCACCGGCAAATCCGTCAGCGACTGGATTTCCCAATCGGTATACAGCCGGGTGTCCAGACTCTCAAAAAGGAACGCCAGACCAACGCCGCCGATCAACCCTGCCACCAGGCTTAAGGCAATCAGCAGGAATGGGTTGGGACTGGATGGCTTGGCTGGATAGGCCGCCGGGTCGATCACATACAGCTTGGTGTCTGAGCCATAGATCTCCCGGCTCTGTACGATCAAAATCTCGGAGAGTTTATTGGCAGAAAACTGCGCCAATGCCGGATCACTGCTCTCAGCTGCAATTTCAATCAGTTCCGTGTTGGGAATCACCTGTACAGTGATCTTCGGTAACGGTGAAACGTAAGTGCTCAAGGCTTCAATGATCGGGGTGCTTGTGGCAATATCCACATAAGTACCTGCCAACCTTTCCGCATATTGAATGTTGTAATCAACATAGTCTGCTCCGCCAGATCTGGCGGTCAGAATACGTATGCGCGTTGTAGCGGTATATTTGGTTGGCGTAGTCAATGCACCCACGGTTACCACCAATACAGCAAACAAAGTGGTCAGAATGATGATCCACTTCCTGCGCACCAGGATATTCAGGTAATTAATCAGTTCCATGCGAGTACCCTCCTTTGGGCTGAACCCGTTCCAACAAGAACAAACGCACTACTTTCGCAGAAATTCTTTCATTACAGAAACCACATAAGAAACCATTTCATCAGTCAATTCTGCATACATCGGTAGTGAAACCAGACGATCGGCATAGGCCTCGGTCACCGGAAAATCGCCTTGTTTGTACCCAAGCGATTGATAAGCAGCCTGCAAGTGGATCGGGATTGGATAATGAATGCCCGTATCAACCTTGTGTTCTGCCAAAAACGCCTGAAAACCTTCGCGATCTTCCACGCGGATCACATATAAATGCCAGACCGGTTCAGAATAATCCGGCACCACCGGTGGATGAACACCCAATTCAGCCAGCAGACTGCCATACAATGCAGCATGCTCCCTCCGGGCTTGATTCCACCCATCCAGATATTTCAGCTTCACCCGTAAAACTGCCGCCTGGATCGAGTCGAGCCGGTGATTGTAACCTATCTGTTCGTGATGATATTTTTTGCGCTGTCCATAATTGCGCAACATCATCAGCCTGTCAGCAGTTTGTGCGTTGTTGGTCACCACCATTCCACCATCACCATAGGCACCCAAATTCTTGCCCGGATAAAAGCTGAATGCTGCTGCGTCGCCAATTCCGCCAACCCGCCGGCCTTTATAACGCGTACCATGCGCCTGGCAGGCATCTTCAATGACGATCAATTTATGCCTCCGGGCAATTTCCATGATGGCGTCCATGTCTGCCGGCTGGCCGTAAAGATGCACCGGGATGATCACCCTGGTTTTATCGGTGATCGCTGCTTCGATTTTTTCCACGTCAATCGTGTATGTATCCGGATGATGGTCCACCAGCACCGGCCGTGCCCCCAATTGGGTGATCGGCAAAACCGTGGCGATGAAAGTATTAGCCGGAGCGATCACCTCATCACCCGGCCCTATATCGAAGGCACGCAGGGCAAGCTCAATCGCCGCAGTCCCAGAGTCCACACTGACTGCAAATTGCACATCACAAAATGCTGCAAACTCCTCCTCAAACTTCTTCACTTCCGGCCCCAAAACAAAAGCACAACTGTCAATTACACCCTGAATGGCGGGGTTCACCTCGGATGCAATGGACGCATATTGCGCCGAAAGGTCTACAAACGGAATTTTTGAAAAAGATTTTTCTGTTGTCATATAGATTCCCTCTTAGTATTTCAAATAGACCGGAGTGCCATTCTTTTGAACGGACACGTTGACTGCTTCCATGATCCTGACCACAGACAGACCATTTTCGCCATCTGTGAGCGGCTGTGTTCCGTTGTGTACACACTCGATGAAATGCATCACTTCGCTTTTCAAAGGCTCCACAGCCGCTATCTTCGGGCTGATCACATCCCCATCGCGGATCAACAGTTGGTATTCGCCATAATCGGCATAAGCCGTTGCCGATGCTGCCACCCCTTTTTCAAACACACGCACTTTCTCATCCGGAGAGGTGTCATTGAAAGAAATGCGCTGTTTCGACCCTACTGCAACCACTTCCCTAACCTTGTGCGGGTCTGCCCAGCTTACATGGATATTGCCCAGCACGCCATTTTGGTACCCAAGCACAATGAACCCGGCATCTTCTGAATAATTGCTCAAGAACCTGGCCCCCACTGCACTGACCCATATCGGCTGGCTATCCAGTAAATAGTTGAAGATTGAAATGTCATGCGGGGCCAAATCCCACAACGCATTCACATCCTTGCGGATCGGCCCAAGATTGGTGCGCTGTGAATACAGGTAGTGCACGTCTCCCAAATCCCCGCTGAGGATATGGGACTTCATTTTCTCAACGGCAGGATGGTACAGGAAGATATGCCCCACCATCAGCGTTAAACCTTTTTCTTTTGCGATGTTAACCAAAATCTGTGAGGTATCTGCCTCCAAGGTCATCGGTTTCTCAACCAGCACATGTTTGCCGGATTGCAGCAAGCGTTTGGTCACATCAAAATGCGAGCCAGGATTGGTACACACAACAACAGACCCAATCTCTTCACGTGCGAGGATCGGGTCAATATCTTGATATTTAGCAACATCCGGGAAACGCGTACCAAAGGCGTCCAGCCGTTCTTGCGACACATCAACGATAGCCAACAATTCGGTCTCAGGCAGTTGAGACAGTAATCTGACATAATTGCCGCCCCAATAGCCAGTGCCTATAACAGCAAACCCCTCTTTTTTCATATGCTTTTTCGCTCCTTTTTTTCTACTATGTTCGCAGCTTTGCAAGAATGTTCTCTACTTTAAAACCAGAGCTAATTTCGCGGAACAATGGATGTGCAATGCCATGTCAAATTTGTCAATTCACTCCCCTTGAACCATTGTTATTTGACCTTATTCTATAACATGTCCAAGAATGCATGTGGCTAAAAGGAGCACGAATATGTAATATTCTTTTTTAGATTATACTACAAATACTATTTCGACACAAATAGTCCAAATAAACCCGGCCAACATTTCACTTTTTTCACAACCAGCTTGTTTTTCCAAGCCTGCCAGCTAAAAATTGTTCGGACACCTTTCAAATTTGTGGATTGAATCTATCCACAATTCAGCGTAAAATGGTAATATAAAGTAATATTGTTCGTGTATTAATGAACAAGAGAAGGGACACTGAATGTTCAAGCTTACACCCAGGTTTTTATTATTGATATCTCTGGGAGCACTTCTACTACTAACCGGTTGCCGGCCAGCGATGAAAGCATTAGCTGCGCAGAGCATTGAACCTGCCTCAAACCCGGTTGTAAATGCCGCACAAGGTTCCCTGAAAACAACCATGCCCTCAACCGCCTTTGAGACTAACACTAAGCGGCCCAGCCAAACCTTGCCACCTACCAGAACGCCGATCCTTAATACGATCGTTTTCCAAACGGCTGAACCACCTGATGGGGAAAACCCAACAGACCCTGGCGTGTTATCCCAATCTGACAATTCGCAAGAAAACCTTGACAGCGAATCTTCTCACGCGTCAATAACACAAATGAACGCCGACTCTCCAGACCAATCTTCCCAATCCAAATCTTCCGCCATCGTTTGGAAAGCCACCCACGAAACTGGCGATCTGCGCGAATGGAAGGAGCATGGTGATTTTATCCAGCAAGGCCAAAGCGCCTATTACAGCATGGTTACCTCGCCTGTCCACAGCGGAAAATATGCCGTGGGATTGACCATCGACACCCAGGGGTCATCGCGCAGCGGAGACTTTGCTGCCTATCTTTTCTATTGGGACCAGCTTCCCAATCAGGGCTATTATTATTCCGCATGGTACTATATTCCCACTGGCACACGTCCCCAGGAATGGTGGAATATCTGGCAATGGAAATCCACCAGTGATGGAAACACAGATAACAGTGTGCCCATGTATTCGCTCGATTTGGGAGAAAAAAGCAACGGGGAGTTGGCCTTAAGCCTTTTCTATCGCCCGGATATTAATGGAAAGATCATCTATCGCCAGAATATTAAAAACCTGCCAACCAATAAATGGGTTCAAATTGAAGCTTACTATAAAAAAGCCAGCAACAATTCCGGGGAAGTTATTGTTTGGCAAGACGGCGTTGAAATCTTCAAATTGACCAATGTTACTACTACCTTAAAAAACAATACCGTATACTGGAGCGTGAACCACTACACCAATAGTATCAGACCAAGTCCTTCAACGATCTTCATCGATGATGCTGCCATTAGCACGCAGCGTATTGGCCCGGATTACACCCTGCCTCAATGATGAATACAAAGAGCATGAACAAGGAGACCACCATGGTCAAGGCAAATAAAATCACCCCCGGCCGATTGGCATCTTTTGGCGCCAATACTGATATTCAAACCATTTCCAGAGCAAGGAAATTCAACCGTTCCTGGCAAAAACGGGCTTTTGATCTCCTGCTCACCATCCCTGGTACGATTGTCATCTCACCCCTGTTGTTGATCACTGCCATTGCCATCCGCATCGATTCCCCAGGCCCGGCATTTTTCAAACAAAAGCGGGTTGGCTTGGATGGCAAAATCTTTGAGATTTACAAATTCCGTTCCATGCGCAACGATGCTGATGAAAAACTTCACATCAAGCAAATCCTGGCTTATGCCAATGGTGATTTAGAAGGGGAAGAGTCTTACAAGTTGAAAGACGATCCGCGCATCACCCGGGTTGGCAAATTCATCCGCAGAACCAGCATTGACGAACTCCCCCAGGTGTTCAATGTCATTAAAGGTGAAATGAGCCTGGTTGGGCCTCGCCCGGTGCCCATCTATGAAGCCGATCAATACAACCTCTGGCACAGTGAACGCCTGACCACTCTGCCCGGCGTGACCGGTTTGTGGCAGGTGAGCGAGCGCAGTTCGGCATCTTTCGACAGTCAGCTTCGTCTGGATATCCGCTATATTCGCAATCAATCGCTGAAATTGAATTTCCAGATCCTGTTGAAAACCTTGCCTGCAGTGCTTTCCAAAAAAGGTGCCGGGTAATTCATGGAAGAACGCCCCGCAGAACCGATCCTGTCCAGGTTTCTTTCTGGCACACTCTCCACCGGTATAGGCTCCATGTTCGTGATCACTTCCGGCTTTGTCGGCCTGATGCTGATCACCCGCTGGGTGCCTGCCGAAGAGTATGGCGTTTTTGTGCTGGTACAGCTCATCGTCAGTTTCATGGTGGGTTTGACTGATCTCGGTCTGAGCTTGACAGTAACCCAATTTATCGCCAGCAATGAAGACAAAGCCGAAAAAAGCCTGATCCTGAACACTTCAATCATTTTTCGGGTTGCAGCCGCGTTGATCGGATCTGTTTTGGCGCTGCTGGGCAAACAAGTGCTGTTTGACTTTTTTGGTGCTTCTCTTTACACCGACTTGTTGTTCTATGTGCCCATCTTCATTCTGGTCGAAAGCCTGATCCAGCTTTACCAGTCCGTGCTGGAGGGACTGTTCCAGTTCAGAAATATCGCCCTGGTCGATTTCATTATCAGTGTCACCAATTTTCTTTCACTGCTCACACTGGTGGGCTATTTTCAACTGGGCATTATGGGGCTCATTTTCGTTCGCCTCATCTCTCGCAGCGTCGGTCTGCTCTATTCTTTCCTGACCGCAAAGATCGCCTTTCGCTTTGAATTCAGCCTGACCAAATTAAAACGCATGCTGCGCTTTGGCCTGCCCTTGTATGCCAATTACATTCTGGATTTCATCTTCAATCAGGCTGGCACTTTTATCATTGGCGCTCTACTGGGCCCGGCCCAGATTGCTTTTTACGAGATCGCCCGCAAGATCCCCGACAGCCTGGAAATGCTCTACAACGCCTTCCGCCAGGTCTATTTCCCCTTCCTGTCCAACTTGTTTGGCACTGGCAGGAAAAAAGAAGCCTCGCAAATGCTAAATCATTCCACTCGCCTGATCGCTTTCTTTGGCATCATGGGCAGCCTGATCGCCTTTCTTTTTGGAGAAGAGATCATCGTCATGCTCTTCTCTCCCGAATACCTGCCCAGTGTGCCGGCTTTCTACATTCTCATGATCGCCCTGACTCTGACCATCATCGACAATACCCTGGGCTATTCTCTGGTGGCAGTGGGTGAATCCAGCAAACCGCCGTTGATCAACATCCTGCGCACCGTGGTAACGTTGGGCAGCTTTGCCCTGCTCATTCCACCACTGGGGATTTCCGGGGCAGCCCTTTCCACCATCATTGGCACGTCTCTCGTCAACCCGATCAATATGTACTTCCTGCGCCGCAAAGATGTGTCCGCAAAATTTGCCTCTTTTCTGAAACCTTTTCTCATCTTTCTGGCACTGTATATTCCTGTGAATTTCCTGTTTCCTGAGAATGTGCTGCTCAAGATCATTGCTTTTGTTTTATATTTCGTGTTCTCCATTGCCACATCTGTGGTTTCACTGCGTGATGCCACCACCCTGGTACGGGAAACGAAGACCCTGTGGAACAACCGCTTGCACGCAAAAAAGGCTGCAAACCAATAATCAAAGGAACCCTGGTATGCGTTTCTTAATGATAACCAACACCCTTCCATATCCACCGATCGCCGGCCACCCGATCCGCAATTTCAACTTGCTTAAACGCATTGCTCAAAAAAACGAGGTCTGGCTGCTTGCTCTCGTGGATGAAGATCAACTCCCGGTAGATCTTGGCCCGCTGCAAAACATCTGTCAGGATGTCATTCTTATCCCTTTTAGAGACTTCAGCGCCATTGCCAGACCCCTGCAAGCCCTTCAATTTCTGCTGCAAGGCACGCCCCCGGAATTGCGCTTATATGAATCGGCCCTCATGCTGGCTGCCATCCGTGATCTTGTCAACCGGATTGGTTTCGACGTGATCCAGATCGAAGATTCTTATATGGCCCGCTATCAGGAAGCTATCCCGTCTGACTGGCGGGGCAAAAAAGTATTGACCTTCATCGACATTGCCTATCGTCAATATGATCGTATCTACCGCATTGAAACCAAGAAACTGCGTAAACTGCGCCTCTGGTTTTACAGCCGCATGATGCGCACCTGGGAGCCAAATTACGCTGCCAAATTTAATCTGAACATCACCATGTCGGATATTGACCGCGATCTGCTCCTCTCCCAAAATCCCCGGCTTAGGATAGCCAGCATACCCAATGGTGTGGATACCAAAGAGTTTCAGGTGCTGCTCCCACCCCCAGAGGGATATAAACATCTGATCTACGTCGGCAACATGGGCTATCGCCCCAATGTGGATGCCGCCACCTATTTTTGCGAAGAAATCCTACCCCTCATTCAACAGGAAATCCCGGATGTGGAATTCTGGATCGTCGGTAACCAGCCCTTACCAGAAGTTTACGATCTACAAAACGAGTTTGTGCACGTTACCGGCCGCGTGGAAGATGTGCGACCGTATTACCAGCAGAGCAGCGTGTGCGTCATTCCCCTGCGCGCCGGGGGCGGCACCCGCCTTAAGATCCTCGAGTCGATGGCCTTGGGACGTCCAGTCGTTTCGACCTCTGTGGGCGCAGAAGGTATTGCAGTGAAGGATGGAGAAAATATCCTGATTGGGGATGACCCTCAAACCTTTGCCGACCAGGCTGTGCGTCTATTGCAAGATGAAGCCGCCTGGCAAAAGATTGCCAGCCAGGCTCGTCAATTTGCGGTGGATTATTACGACTGGGACGCGATAACGGAAAAATTACTGGATACCTTCTCTCAACTGGACTGAATGTCAATGAACCCCATCAATGGCCACCCGCCGCACCTGATCTGGGTTACCCCCAATGACTTGCGCACCGCGCTGGATGCCGCCACGTTTCTGGACACGGCAGATGAACTTCGCAAACTGGGCTGGAATGTAACCCTGATCGCCGGCTCACCGGACAGCACCCAACAGATTCGCGGCATTGCCGTGGAATCCATCCCCAGCCCGGATATCTATTTTCTTGGGCAGCACATCTTTCACCAGAAAGCTTTGAAATTCATCAAAAATCAGCATCCTCCCGCCGATGTGGTTTTGTTCCATCAGGTATCGGGCTTGTGGATGCTCAAATTACGCCCCTGGCTCAGACTGCACCGCAGGAAGAGACCTTTGCTGGTCTTGGATACTCGCTCGGTCTACATGCCCGAGAAGTCCACCCGCCAACATCTCAAGGGTTTGCTGCGAGAATCCTATCTGAATTTCATCAATTGGGCTGCCAATCGCTGGACAGACGGCCAAACAGCCATCACCCAGCGCATCGCGGAAAGCATCCACATCCCCCCCAGTAAACTATGGGGCTGCTGGCCTTCCGGCGTCAACCTGGATCGTTTTACTCCGGCGGCAGGTATGCGCCAATGGCCCAGCCCGAATGGAACGCTGGAAATGATCTATATTGGTTCCACCCACTACGAGCGCAATCTGTTAACCCTTGCCAAAGCCGTCAACCAAGCTGTCGAAAAAGGCATGAACTATCACCTGACCATCATTGGCGCAGGTGCCCAGCAGGAAGAACTCAAAGCGTTTGCCGAGATATACCCTGCAACCCTGTCCGTGCACGATGCCGTACCCCATGAGGACATTCCACTTTGGCTGGCAAAAGCCCATCTGGGGGCGCTGCCATTCCCGGACGAGGAAAAATTCCGGGTCAGCAGCCCCATCAAGCTTTTCGAGTATATGGCCGCCGGTTTACCCGTAATGGCTACGCGCATCGCATGCCATACCGATGTCATGCACGACCAACCCTATGCCCTTTACGCCGAAGGCGCAGACAGCGCCAGCCTGCTCACAGCCCTGGAAAAAATCTGGCTCACCCGGGATGCGCTGCCCGGTTTGAGCCAGCACGCCATCCAGGCCGCCGCCCACTGGAGCTGGACAGAAGCCGCCCGCCATTTGAAAGATGCTCTTGAAAAAGGTTTGCAGGATTTTACGTGCGAGTGAAGCCGATCAAACAACAACACCAAGGAATTATTGTATGCCATCTCATTCAAAACCAGGATACTTTATTTTCTCCCTCGACACCGAACTCTCTGTGGGTTTCTTTGACCTGGATCAGGAACGCCATGAGATCTTTTCAGCAAACGGCCAGCGCGAAAGGAATTCCATCCGTTCTGTCCTGGGCTTGTGTGAGAAGTATGGAATTGCCGCCACATGGGCTATTGTCGGCCATATTTTCTATGCGCGTTGTGAATACTGCCAGCGCTGTCCCATTCAGGCCTGGCAGGGCAAATACCAGAGCTATGATGAAGCCTATGGCACCGATCACCCCCTTTGGTATGGTGCAGATGTAATTTCACAAATCCTTGCCAGCCCGCAGCCCAAGGAAATCGGCTTCCATGGCTATACCCATCGTGTGTTCACCGAATCCAAGATGGATGCCGAAGAAGCCCGTTTTGAAATTGCCGAATGGAAACGGCTGGCTGCACGCCATAATCTGCATGGCACTTCCATGGTCTTCCCTCGCAACGCCATTGGTCATCTGGATGTTGTAAAAGAGGCTGGCTTTCTTACATACCGGGGACACGACCTCATCCCCCGCCTGTATGAGCTGGTGCCCATTCTGGAATCATTTGATCACATCCTCTCTCTCTCCAGACTGCCTGTGTACGATGTCGACGCCAGTGCCATTGACCCCAAGGGCCTGGTCTGCCTGCGCGGCTCACAGCATCTTTTCAACTACAACCGTCAAATGGAAACCATCCTGGATGCCCTCGGTTTCCATAAATTACGTCTGAAACGCATTTTCAAAGGGATGCGAAAAGCTGCGGCGGAAGGAAAAATGGTGCACCTTTGGGCGCACCCTTGGGAATTTCGCACCGCCAAGGACCTTGAAAAATTGGAAGCCATCCTCGCCTTTGCGGCCGAAGAGATCGCCCATAGCCGCTTGCGTTCAGTTACCATGACAGAGATGGCAAATCTCATCCTTGACCAGAACGCTGCATCAATCAGCGGGTGATCTCAAGATGAACACCAAAAAAACCGTTCCCATCCGTGTATTGGCTGTCACTAACGTCTACCCTACCGCCAACTCACCGGGCACACCCAGCGTGCAGGATCAGGTGGAGTCGTTGCAAGCACTGGGTGTGCAAGTCAATTTGCTGCGCATCGACAAAGGCAGCCTGCCCTCGTTCCTGAAAGCCGCCTGGCAATTGTTCTGCCTGAATTTCCAGAAAAGAAAATTTGACCTGGTACATACTTTTTTTGGACATAGTGCCTTTCTGGCCCGTTGCCAGTTTCGCTATCCCATCATCGCCACCTACCTCGGCTCTGACCTGCTCGGCAAAGGCGGAGTCAACTGGACAGACGGCCTGATCGGCCGCACATCCCTGCTATGGGTAGATCGCGTCATCACCATGACAGAGGAAATGAAAGCCGTCAGCAAACGCCATGACGCCCGCGTGATCCCCTTCGGCGTCAACACAGATATCTTCAAGCCCTATGCCAGAGAACAAGCCCGCCAGGAACTCGGTTTGCCGCTGGAGGATAGATTGATCCTCTTCCCTTGGGACCCTGAACGGCCAGAGAAAATGTTCTCTGTCGTCAAAGACGCACTTCAAATTCTGCAACGAACTGACCCTGGTGTACAGGTGATCGCCATTCACGGCCAGCCGCGGGAAACCATTGCACAGTACATGAATGCCTGTGATGTGCTGGTCTTGACTTCGCTTTATGAAGGCTCGCCAGTTGCCGTGCGCGAAGCCATGGCTTGCAACCTGCCCATCGTCTCTGTTGATGTAGGCGACGTAGCCCAGATCATTGCCAATACCCCTTTTTGTTCCCTTGCCGAACGCACGCCACAAGATATCGCAAAAAAAACCCAGCCTGTCCTGGAAAAATTGCAGCGTACCAATGGTATTGAAAAAATCCTCTCTTTTAATTCACACTGGTCAGCTAAAAAAGTGCTACAACTATATCAAGAAACGTTATCCAGGGGAGAGTAAAATGAGCGACGGGGATTTGGATATCGATATCAGGATTGTCAAAAAAGAACTGATGAATTGTGGAGAATGGGATTGCTTTGTCTTAAGTCATCCGCAGTGTCACCGTATGCAAACCAGCCTGTGGGCAGATACCAAGCAATCCAATGGCTGGGCCACTTATATTTTGACTGCCCGGCACAATGGCACCCTTGTGGGAGGTGCTCAACTTTATGAACACCGCATTCCCGTGTTTGGGTCGCTGGTCTGCCTGCCAAAAGGGCCTTTATGTGAATCCTGCCATGAAGATCTTATGCCCCAACTGCTCAACCAAATAAAGAAATGGGGGCATATTAACCACAAGTTTTGTCTGCTGGTGCAACCGGCAGATCAGGAACAATATCTGGTTGACCAACTGCTGTATGAAAAATTTTCGAAACTTGCAGATGAGAACATTGTCCCTCCCGGCACAATCATCATCAACCTTGAACCAGATGAGCATACGCTTTTCAAGAAACTTTCCCATGCCAAACAATGCAATGTGCGCCGTTCCAGGGAAGCAGGTATTTCGGTAAAAGAAGGCGATACCCAGGATATGGAAACCTTCTACACCCTCTACCTCAGGACCAGTGAATACCTGCATTTTGAGCCGGATTGCAAAACCAGGTTCGAAAACATCTGGCAGATCCTGTCCCCGCAAGGGCACATCAGGCTCTTCATCAGCTACTTTGAAGATCAACCTGTTTCAGCCATCATACTGCTTTGTTTCGGCAATACGGCCACCTGCTGGCGTTTTGGATGGACAAAAGAACACGCCGAGAAAAGACCCAATGAGGCTCTTTACTGGCACACCATCCTCTGGGCTAAAGAGCAAGGCTTTCAATTTTTCGATTTTGGCGAAATAGAACTTGGCGCAGCTAAATGTCTATGCAACGATCACCATCTGCCTGAAGAATACAAATGTTCCAGTGTAAGGTTTAAATTAGCCTTTGGAGGCACTCCCGTTTTATATCCAGAAACCTATGTCTATTTTCCCAATGCAGTTGTACGCTGGTTATATGACACGATCCTGTGCAAGATCATGAACCACCCCGTCGCTCAAAAGATATTGACTGTCGCAGCAGGATGAAAGCTGACAGGTGTTGATGTGAGGGTATTCAGATACAACTATGTAGGCAAGCCATTTTTTAGGCGGTAGAACAATGAATATTGAATACAGAATGAGTGAGAAAAACGAAATTGACGGCCGGGTTTGGGATAACTTTGTCCTGAACAATTCACAATGCCACCGTATGCAAACCAGCCTGTGGGCGGACACCAAAGCACTCACCGGTTGGATTACCCATTATTTGACTGCCTGGGAAAATGGCAATCTGGTTGCAGGTGCTCAACTTTATGAACACCGCATTCCGTTATTCGGTTCTGTGACCTGCCTGCCCAAAGGCCCGCTCAGCGACTCCTTTCACACCAACCTCTTGCCTGATTTACTCACTCAAATAAAGCGCTGGGCAAAAGACAGACATAAATTCTGCCTGCTGGTGCAACCGGCTGACCAGGAACAATTTCTGGTTAACCAACTGCTGAATGAATTTTTTTACAAATTGCCAGATGAAAATATCGTCCCCCCCGGTACAATCATCCTTGATCTCAAACCAGATGCAAACACTCTCTTTAAGAATATGACTCATGGCAGACAGAGAAATGTTCACCGCGCCCAAAAAGCTGGCGTTGTGATCAAACAAGGAACT
This sequence comes from Anaerolineales bacterium, assembly GCA_020060485.1. The sequence goes on along the minus strand of JAGVAB010000174.1, from coordinate 72,568 downwards.
GCGCAGGATATTGACACGTTTTATAGTCTTTATCAAATCACAGGTAATTACTTGCATTTCGATTTGGATGACAAATCCAGGTTTGAAAACATTTGGCGAATTCTGAATGCAGAAGGGCATATAAAAATGTTTATCAGCACATTTGAAGGTCAGCCCCTTTCAGCAATGCTAATGCTTTGTTTTGGTCAAACTGCCACTGCCTGGCGGTTTGGTTCTTCCAGAGAACTCGCCGAGAAACGCCCCAACGATGCACTCGTCTGGCATGCCATCCTGTGGGCCAAAGAGAACAATTTCCAATACTTCGATTTTGGTGAAATACATCTCGGTGCGGCCAGAAAATTGTGTCAGGAACATACCTCCCCTGAAGAACATCTTGACCTCGGAGCGTATGGCAATACCAGCGAAATGTTTAAATTAAGCTTTGGTGGCACACCCGTACTGTATCCCGAAACCTATGCCTACTTTACCAACGCCGGGATTCGATGGCTATACGCAAATTTCATCTCAAAGCTCATGGGCCTGCCCATCGCCCAACGGCTCATGGCTTTTATGGCATAATGAGCCCTATTCCTTTTACCTCCAAAGAAAAACAATACGGAAAGAAATGCCAACACCATGACCAATGCCAACCCACTCCAATTCATTGACCCGCAAGATCCGCGCTGGCTTTCCTTCACCCAATCCCAGTCAGACGCCGTTATCTTTCACCATCCAGCCTGGATCGATGTTCTGGAACAGACATATCATTACCGGCCCTTCATTCTGGCGCATTGCGCAGCCAACGGTGACATTCAGGCCGGACTGCCCGCCATGGAAGTCAACAGCCGCCTGACCGGTGGCCGCAGATGGGTCTCGCTGCCCTTCTCAGATTATTGCCCACCCCTGGTCATTGACGCTCCAGCCCTGCTGGAATTCACCGAACGCCTGTCCGCTTTGGCTGCCCTACCTGAAACTCCCCGCATTGAACTGCGCTGGCAGTTCCCGTCCCACCCGCAGATCATCCCCTACCAGCACCATGTACTTCATCTGAACCACCTCGACCCGGATTTTGACACAGTTTACAACCGCATCCACAAACGGATGCGCAAGCACATCCGCCAAACTGAAAAGGCTAATCTGCGTCTGGAATTTGGCAGCCAGCCCGAGGATATTCGGAAATTCTATCAACTTCAGCTCGAAACCCGCCGAAGACATGGTGTACCCGTCCAGCCCAGAAAATTTTTTGATCTGCTTGCAAGCCAGGTGCTGCAAAAAGGTATGGGGTTCGTCCTCACTGCTTACCAGGATGACCGCATGCTTGCCGGCCTGGTATTACTCCATTATCAAAAAACCGTAACCCTCAAATACAGCGCCGATACTCGCGATTACGAGAAACTCAAACCCAATTACCTGTTAGACGTTACCGCCATTCGCTGGTCACATGAAAATGGATTCCAAACCATCGATTATGGCCGCAGTGCACTGGAGAATACGGGCCTGCAGGATTACAAAACCCGCCTCGGCGCCACCGAAATGCCCCTGTATTACGGCGTCATTGGCGGCGAACCACCCTCATCCGGTGATAGCAAACTCATGGGTATCATGAGCACAATCATCCGTTGCAGCCCCAAATTCGTCTGCCGGGTTGCTGGAGAAATTCTTTACAGGCACGTAGGATGAAAGATCATCTTTTTTCTGCAAACACACCCCAGACTTTCTGGCAGGTTCAGGAAGACCTTCCACCCGACCTCTGGCAGACAGCCATTCAGGCCGCCCTGCCTGAATTGGGGTTGGCTGCCAAAGATATCGACACTGCCATTCAGCTCAGTCTCGGCGAAGGACAATTTGGCCCCGACCATTGGCATCTTGGTTTTGCCAAACGCATCTATTACCTGCTTAAACCCCTTCTGCCGCGTCCCATAACCCGCATCATGCGCAAAGTTTACAGCGGTTCAGGTCAGGCCAGTTTTCCACTAGGCTGGCCGGTTGAAGAACGTTATGCAGCCTTTCTTTGGGCCTGTCTGCGCCAACTGCTCATTTTCAACCATTCCGGGACCCTGAAAATGGTGAGCCTCTGGCCAGAATCGCACCAAGCTGCCTTCATCCTTACCCACGATATCGAAACCTCCATCGGGCAAAAGTTCGCACTCCGCGTTGCCGAACTTGAAGTAAAGCACGGTTTCCGATCCTCCTTCAATTTTGTGCCCCAGAGATACAAACTGGATCAGGGAGTGATCGCAGAATTAAGAAATCGCGGCTTTGAGATCGGCGTGCATGGCCTCAAACATGACGGCAAACTCTTCCTCTCGCAGGAGAAATTCAACCAGCGGGCAGAAAAAATAAACCATCACCTGCACAGCCTCAAGGCAACCGGCTTCCGCACTCCGCTGACCCACCGCAACCCGTTATGGATGCAGAAGCTGGAAATTGAGTACGATCTGTCCTTTTTTGACACCGACCCCTATGAACCCATCCCCGGTGGCACCATGAGCCTGTGGCCCTTCCAGATGGGCCATTTTATGGAATTGCCCTATACCCTGCCGCAAGATTACACTCTGGTGAACATTCTCAAAGCCACAACCCCTGCCGTCTGGCTGGATAAAGTCGACTTTCTGAAAAAATACCATGCCATGGCTCTACTGAACACCCACCCCGACTATTTGCGTCAGCCTGCCAACTGGGCGGTATATGAGTCATTCCTGGAAGAAATGGCCGGGCGCAGCGGATTCTGGCACACCTTGCCGCGTCAAGCTGCCGCTTGGTGGCGCAAACGGCAAACAAGCCCCGCCGGTCTGCCGCAATCGCGGGCATGCCTTGAAAACGACCAGATCATCATAGAGTCATACCGCAGTGAGGAATCATGAGAACACGCGATAAAAACAAGCAGATCAGGGTTTGCATGATCGTACAGCAGGTTTACGACACAGATGCCCGCGTCATGCGTTATGCCGAGGCCCTGCTTGAGCAAGGCGTGTCCGTGGATGTGCTTTCCACGCCTGGCGAGGAAAAATTGCCCATCGTACGCGGCAATAACCTGCGTGTTTACACCATCCCCTTGCCCCACACCAGCCAAAGCCTGGCTGCCTATCTTTTTGAATATTTACTGGCGATGCTGTTCTTCTCGTTTCAATTATTTTTCCTGCATCTTCGCCAGCCTTACGACATCATCCACGTTCACAATATGCCCGACTTCCTGGTCTTTGCCGCTTTTCTGCCGCGCCTGTTTGGTGCCAGGCTCATCCTGGACATCCATGACCCCATGCCGGAATTCTACCAGGCCAAATTCCAGAAAGCAGCCAGCCACCCGTTGGTACGGCTGATGGTCTGGCAAGAATGGCTTTCGGCTGCTTTTTCTCACGCCGTACTGACAGCCAACCCGACCTTCAAGGAAAACTTGATCAAACGTGGCATACCTGCCGCCAAGATCACCGTTACCCAGAACCTGCCGGATGCCAAAGTATTCGACCGCCAAAGATTTCAGCGTGTGAACGACCCCTCCAAACCTTTTATCCTGCTTTATCCTGGCACGGTTGCCCCGCGCTATGGTCTGGATGTTGCCATTCGCAGCCTGCCAGTTTTGATTCCAGAAATCCCAAATATCCGCCTGCGCATCATCGGCGATGACAATAAAACCACCCGGCAGCTTCAAGTGCTGGCAGCAGAGCTGAAGGTCGAGACCTATGTGGACTTCATCTCCCTGCTGCCCAGAGACAAAATGCCCGAAGAAATGGCGCAGGCGGACCTGGGTATTTATCCCGCCCTGCCCGACCCGCACATGTCCATTGCCATGCCCGGCAAAGTGCTGGAATACGTGGTCATGGGTCTGCCCACAGTCACCTCGCGTTTGAAAGTATTGGAAGACGTCTTTTCAGAACGCACTGTATACTATGTTTCCCCCGGCTCCCCAGAAGAATTTGCCGCTGCAGTTGTGGACTTGTACCATCACCCCGAAAAACGCACAGCCCTGGTGCAGCACGCCGACCAGGAATTTGTGCAACTGCAAAACTGGGAAAACGAACGTCAAAAGTATTTTGACACCCTGGGCAGTTTACTGCCCGGCCTGCCTTTCACATCCAAGCCGTAGACCTAAGTATTCATCAGGAGGAATAATGAGTGCACCTTTTGTCCATCCCACTGCATTGGTGGAAACCGAGACTATCGGTGAGAACACCAAGATATGGGCTTTCACCCATATCATGAAAGAAGTATCCATCGGGGCAAATTGCAATATCGGTGACAATTGTTTCATCGAATCTGGCGCAGTTGTTGGCAATAACGTTACCATTAAGAATGGCAATATGCTCTTTGAAGGCATCACCCTTGAAGACGGCGTTTTTGTCGGCCCGCATGTTTTCTTTACCAACGACCGCTTTCCGCGCTCCCCACGCCTGCCAGAGGCCAGTCTGCGCTATGAATCCCATGAATGGTTTGCGCCGACCCGCATCAAATATGGCGCCACCCTGGGTGCCGCCGCGGTCATTCTACCCGGCATAACCGTCGGCGAATTCGCCATGGTGGGAGCCGGCTCCATCGTGACCAAAGATGTGATCCCCCACGCTCTCACGGTGGGCAATCCCGCCCGGCAGATCGGCTGGGTCTGTGAATGTGGGGAAAGATTAAATTTTTCAGCGGATGGCCAGTCTATCTGCCATATCTGTGGGAAAAGCTATAGCCTAAGATCAGAGGGGCTAAGGAAAATCTCCGCATGAACCAAACCGGCCACTTTGACAAGCTCAGTATCCGGTTTAATTAGACATAAAGAAAAATCCGGCGAGGTCTTCGCCGGATTTTGTTTTAAAATCACGCAGATTTAAGAAGTGCGTCCACCGCGGGTCGTCTTCACAATGCCCAGGATGGCAAACACCACGCCCAGTGCTACCAGGCTGACCAACAGGATCGTGCCGGTCGTGTTCTTTTGTGCTGCCTCCTCACTCACATATCGCCCAGTTTGGGTTACGCCGCTTTGCGGGCTCGGGGAAATTTGTTCCAGTTGTGCCTCCCCAGCCGACAGCGCTTCCTGTGCCAAAGTATCGAGCAGCTCAGGTACTTGCTCTGTGGTGGGGAAAGACAGAATTTCCGTTGGCGTTACAAACAGCAGGTCCCCAAACAGGTCAAACAGGCTGTCAGCATCCGAAAAAGCTCTCAAAGCCAGCCCAACGCCCGTTTCGGAAGTGCCTGTAACAACGGTGACACCTTTAAATTTATTCCAGGGGGCAGGAATCACTTCCACCATTCCCAGATCAATGCCCTGCGAAACCCGGTAAGCAACCCCGCCAATACGTTGTTTCAGGTTATCCTCACCTGTTACGAAAGGCTGTGGCACTACATCATTCAATTCCATGATTCGAGGATTGGTCGTAGGTCGGCCAAATAACACAATATGCCGATCCGGATAGCTGCTCATGTCCAGCGCAGGATCCATGCTGACCATGATGTCTGCTGTTGCTCCATTTTGCGCTCCGACCAGGCGGGCCAAATTTGCCAATGCACTGATCTCCTCTTTGGTGGGCTGGGCAGACAAGGAAACCAGCATTCCCGGTTCATAAATCAGATAATAAGTGGGATGTACAAATGGGGAAAGCAGATCCGGATTTGTCACCACGGCATAAGGCAGATTCAGGCGGCTGGTCTCACGAAGACTGACCCAGTTGGCCCGATAATCAAAGCTGGCGCAATCCAGTTCGGATTGCATCACTGCCTCTAACCGCAGGAAGTTCGCCGCCCCTACTCGAATATCTTCCTTTCGCAGCGGAATGCGAACCACTTGCTCCCCGACCATACCCGCTTTTATCGGGGCAGTACCAATCCGATTACCGTTCAACTCGATGGTCACGGTTGAATTGGCTTCGCTCAGTTTGTCCGAGAAAGCATAGATCAAATCAATGGATGCTCCATCCTGGATTGACCAATTTCGCGGCACATAAAAGGTCAAAAAGGCTACCCGCACACCCAGGCCAAAGAAGCTCCTCGCCCTGAAACCTAGTGAGCTGAATGTTCGCACCATGGGTGTTTCTACCGCAACTGCTTCAGGCCCATCCGTGGAAACGACCAGCAAGTTACCTTCAACACCGATCGGTAAATTGGGCAAAGCCTTTGCAGCCCGCACCAAGGCTGTGTCGCTGGTGCCAGTAATCACAAAATAGGAGTAGGTGTTGTTGAATTCCGATGGAATGATCTGCAAAACACCGTCTGCTTCCGACAGGACCCTGCCGCCATACTGAATAATATTGGAGCCTGATAACCCGGTAGGCAACAACTGGCGTTGATATAAGGATTGCAGGAAACTATTCTTACCAGGCTGACCAATCACGATCAAGCTGTGATTCTGGATCGCGCCGGGTACGGCTTCCGAAGCCTTCAGTACTTCCAGATTGACATTGCCAAAGGTTCCTGCGCCCAAGGCAGCAGAGACAGCTGTGACTGCTTCCATATCTGCCTGTGTGAAAACATCCGGGATAACGACTTTAATCGTTTCAGGCAGGAAAGAATCCTGCACAAGTGGTCTTGGGAATTCCGCAATATTGCGCACCGGGTTGACTTCCCGGAAACCAAAGTGGATCTTGGAGTCTTCGTAGATCTTTATTGTGCCGTCATAAAAGCAGAAGTTATCCCGGTTACCATAGTACTGGATTTCCACCGTGAAATCATTGAATGGATTGTTGGTGAATCTTCCAACCACTGCTTCAGTCGGGATCTGAATACGCACAAACTTGTCCTGGCCCACCTCTGGAGTGAAAGAACCTGCCAGAACCTCATTGACCACCACATCCAGATACGGCCGGTCTGGCCCCAGAGTGCGCAATGCAGAACTAAGGTTTGGGTTGGGTTGGGCGGCAGTTTTGCTCCAATCCTCAAACAAATCATAATGGACATCAATGTAACCTGCACCGCCTTCAGTAAACAGCGACCACTGATTCGGCATACTGAAATTGAAAACATATGCAGAAGGATAATACAGGGTAAAAGTTCTTTCCCCGACATCCCCAAACGTGAATGAGATTTCGTTGTTATAAGTGTGAATTTCCGGCAGGGGTGTGGGTGTTGGAGGAATTTCCGGTGTTTCTGCCTGCCCGGCCGAAATCCCTTCCTCCCCAATTGGTTCTACACCCTTTGCAGATACCTGCATACTGCTGAAAGCCAAAAACAAAACCAGAAACAAGATCGAGCCAGTTGAAACAAATTTGCGAATTCTATTAGCCATTTCATCATCCTCCCGCATTAATGGCGCATGTGGTTGCACAGTCTCTATTGCATTCCGAATGCTACCAGTTAAGCAACCGATCACAGATACTCTAGATTTAATAGTTTCTAATATCATATATCGAAACTTGAATTAATTCAAGATATATTATGTCTGATTTGGCATTTTTCGCGATATTGCCCTGTTTTTCCTCCAAAATCACCTCATATTCGATTCCGCCACCTGCAATACCCCCTCAAATGAGGGTGCATCTTGAGGGAACAATGCCATGCCATAGCGCAGTTTCACGCCAAGCGATCCTTGCACCGCCTGCTGCAATCTTCCCATGAATTTTTCTGCATTGTCCGGGGTGATATCGGGGCAGATCAAAAGGAACTGTCCTGGCTCTCCCAAATCGACCACCAAGTCGGTCTGGCGGGTATGGTTGCTGATGGCTTCAGCCAGTTCGGTCGCAGCATATTTTCTGCGGATCTGCATCTCGATCTCCCGCACTGCGCGTTCGAGGTCTTTCTCCAAAGGCCAATTTTCTGCGCCACATTCGGGCTCCACCATCAATGCACAGATCGGATAGTCGTATCGCCTGCTGCGCATGAATTCTGTTTCAATTGCACTTCCGGCTTGCGCAAGTGACAGAACCTGGTGACGCATATTCGGAACAATAGCCTGTTCGATCAGATTTCCAGCCTCGGAAAGATGTTGGGTAAACTGCTTGGTGAAATACACCGCCAGCAAATACACTGCCAACTCAAGAATGGTAATAAATGTATAATTTTCTCCCCAAAAAGGGTGTTGGTTAAAAACCAAGAGCTTGCTGAGGACATAAACCAGACCCCAAAACATAAGTGCATAGCCAGTTTGTTGACGGCGCAGTAAGGGAACGACCATATTCACCAACACAGACAAAGTACAAAGCACATAGACGAAGGTCGCGATTGGCACCCATCCCTGAACATCAAGCCGGTCGATATTCAACAACAAAGAAAGGTAAACCAAAAGTACGATCCCTGCATTTAATAACCGTTTCATAGAATTCCACCTGTCCCAAAGATAACAACACCAACAAATGACCCCAATATTAAATACTGAAACACATCCCCTGAACACAGCATACACGAACAGGAATTGTTTGTCAATTGCCGCCTGCCAGCAATTTGTAGGTGAATTACTGGCATTTTTTGAATAGATACCCCCACTCACATGTCCAGTCGAAAGTTGCTTGCCAGTCGTTTTATCAACCACGGAAAGTATAAATGTGGTAGATTCTTGTTTACACTAACGGCCAATCGGCTCCGAAACGGTTTATACAAATAGAGAGCATTCTTATGCCAAACAGCAGCCTTGAGACCCGAAACAAGAAAATCGTCCTGGCGATCACCGGTGCCAGCGGTGCAATATTGGGAATCCGCGCCTTGCAGCTCCTGCGCCAGGCAGGTCTGGAAACGCACCTCATCATCAGCGGCCCAGCCCGCCTGACCATTACCCAGGAGACCGACTGGCAGATCAGCGCGGTTGAAGCCCTGGCCAACCATTACTACCAGCCGGAGGACATCGCCGCTCCGCTGGCTTCCGGCTCCTTTCCCGTTGACGGCATGCTCATCCTGCCCTGCTCGATCAAAACCCTGTCCGAGGTTGCCAATGCCCACGCCGAGAATTTGATTGCCCGGGCGGCGGATGTCTGCCTGAAGGAAGGCCGCCCGCTGGTCCTGGCGGTGCGCGAAACCCCCTTGCACCGCGGCCATATCAGGATCATGGACCAGGCCGCCCAGGCAGGCGCAATCATTGCCCCGCCCTTGCCGGCTTTTTACCAGCGTCCGCAGACCCTGGAAGACATGATCGACAATATCGTTCTGCGCCTTCTCCAGCGTCTGGGCGTTTCCCTGTCCGGCGTATACCAATGGCAGGGTATGACACCGCCAGCGGAATGAGACCGACTGGCAGGTTTCTTTTCCATATCATAGCCAAAATGCAAAGGTGAAACTCCCCCATGTCTCTGAGAACCCATCTTCACAAACTGGAAACTGAAAATCGTCTGGTATGCGTCAGCGCACCCATCTCGAAAACCTATGAGATGGCCGGCGTACTAAAGGGGATTGAGCCGCAGGCCGCCCTGTTCGAACAAGTGACCGACTCCGCCTTCCGCGTAGCAGGTAACCTTTTTTGCAGCAAGTCCGCCTTTGCGGACTACTTCAACATCCCTGTGGCCCACATCATTCCCGCCCTGATGGCTGCTATCGCCAACCCCACACCATATCAGGTGGTGCGTGATGCCCCATGCCAGGAAGTGATTGACCTGAAACCTGACCTGAACCGCTTACCCATCCTGCGCCACTGCGAAAAAGACGGCGGCAACTACATCAGCTCCGGGGTCTTCATTGCAAAGCACCCGCTGTATGGTCAGAATGCCGACTTCCATCGCTGTATGCAGCTCTCGGCGACCGAAATGGCGGTGCGCGTGGTGCGCTCGCGGCATTTTGACGCCTTCCTGCAGGAGCGCAAAGAGCTGGACGTGGCCATCTGCATCGGCAATGCGCCCAATGTGCTGGCCGCGGCGGCCACCTCGGTTGAGCTTGGCATAGATGAAATGACCATTGCCAATTCCCTTGAGCCGCTGCAAATGGTGCCTGCCAAAACCATTGACCTGCTGGTACCCGCCGAAAGCGAATTTGTGATCGAGGGCACGGTTTATCTGGACCGGCGCAGCCCGGAAGGACCATTCGTTGACCTGACCGAGACCTATGACACCATCCGCCAGGAACCCACCATGCTGGTCAAGGCCGTAACCCACCGCCGGGATGCCATCTGGCACGCCCTGCTGCCTGGAGCATTGGAACATAAGCTGCTGATGGGTATGCCGCGTGAACCCACCATTTTCAAAAAGGTCAACGAGGTGGTGCGCTGCCTGGATGTCAATGTCAACCCGGGCGGCTGCTCCTGGCTGCATGCCATCGTACAAATCGACAAGCAACATGAGGACGATGGCCGCAAGGCGATTGAGGCTGCCTTTGCCGGGCACGGCTCCTGCAAGCACGTCTTCGTGGTAAACGATGATATCGATATCTATGACCCGCTGCAAGTGGAATGGGCGCTGGCAACCCGTTTCCAGGGAGATGTAGATCTGGTGATGAGAGAACGCACCCCGGGATCAAGCCTGGACCCTTCGGCTGATCCGGAAACCAAAAACACCACCCGCCTGGGCTTTGACCTGACCAAACCGCTGCACACAGCAGGCAAGTCTTTCAACAAAGCAGCCTTCCCGCGGGTTGACCTGAAGCAATTCGGGTTGGAGGATTTTTAACCTGAAATGCAAAATAATTGTAGTAACGACTCTCGTTATTTTTTTCTAGCCTGAATTTTGTTAAAAATTGTAGTAATGACTTTAGTCGTTATTAACAGCCATTATGACGAATAAATTCGTCACTACGATAAACGCGATTTAATCCTCCGCAACTCAGGTTCATATAACTGCGAAAAGGAAATAAATGAAACTCACCACACTTCAGCAAGCCATGCTCGACGGGGCGCACGGCAAGGCTACCCGGAAAGCCATGCAGATACTGGATGCCCTGGGCACTATCTACGGAACCGAAGAAATGGTGCCCGTCACCTCGGTGCAGGTGGCGGGGGTCAGCTACGCCAATCTGGGCGAGGCCGGGCTGCAATTCCTGGATGAGCTGGCCGCGGGCGACGGTCGGGCGCGTGTGCTGACCACCCTCAACCCGGCCGGCATGGACACCGAAAACTGGCAGGCCCTCGGCATCCCCGAGGACTTCGCCCGCAACCAGAACCGCGTGCTGGATGCTTTTGCGCGCATGGGCGTGATCACCACCTGCTCCTGCACACCCTACCTGTTTGGCAACACGCCCCATTTTGGCGAGCATATCGCCTGGGCCGAGAGCAGTGCGGTGTGTTATGCCAACTCGGTACTCGGTGCACGCACCAACCGTGAAGGCGGCCCCAGCGCCCTGGCTGCCAGCCTGACCGGCTTCACCCCGGCCTACGGCATGCACCTGGAAAATAACCGCCGCCCCACCATCACGATTGAAGTCGATGCCGAAATGACAGAAAACCACCACTTTGGTGCGCTGGGCAAATGTATCGGCAACCAGCTCGAAGGGCGCAGCATACGGCCCGTGCCATATATCCTGGGTATCCCGCAGGCATCCGTGGAACAGTTGAAATCCTTTTGCGCCAGCATCGCCACCTATGGCGGGGCAGCACTCTTCCACATGCCAGGCATCACCCCCGAAACAGAACGCTACACCGCCCCGCAGGAACGCATTAACATCACCCAGGCCAACATTGATGAGACAATTGATTCAATGAATGACGCGGCAGACGAGGTGGATTTTGTCAGCCTGGGCTGCCCGCACCTCTCACTGCGGGAGATCGCCCGCATCGCCGAGCTGCTGGAAGGCAAGCAGGTGACCAAAGAATTCTGGATCACCACCGCCCGCCCCACCAAGCAGATCGCCGACAAAGCTGGCTATACGCAAATTATCGAGGCGGCTGGTGCAAAATTCGCCGCCGACACCTGCTGCGTGGTGGCTCCCATCCAGGGCCGCTTCAAAACCCTGGCCACCGACAGCGCCAAGGCCTGCTATTACGGCTATGCCAAAAACGGCTTCAAGATCATTTACAAATCCTTTGATGATGTGGTGCTGGAGGCGGTGAAATGAAACTGCAAGGACGCAAGATTTTCTCCGGCACGGTGGAAGGCGAAGCCCTCGTCTCCCACATGGGCATTTCCTTTTACGGCGGCGTGGACCCCGACACGGGAATCATCCTGGAAAAAGGGCACGACCTCGAAGGGCAGAGCATCGCCGGAAAAGTGCTGGTCTTCCCCAGCGGTAAAGGCTCCACGGTCGGCTCGTATACCCTCTACCGCCTGAAAGCCAACGGCATGGCCCCGGCCGCGGTGGTCAACGCCGAGACCGAGACCATCACCGCCGTGGGCTGCATCATCTCCGAGATCCCCTGCGTGGACCGCATCGAGATTGACAGGCTGGCGAGTGGGATGCAGTTGAGGGTGGATGGGGAAGCGGGTTGGATTGAGGTGCTGGAATAATCCACCAGACAACATTGACCCTGTGGTGAGTTCACTTCTCATTAAAAACCCCGTCACCCTCCCGACCAGCGGGAGGGTGACGGGCTCATGGAGAATTCAAAAGATCAGGTAGTTGCTAAAACTCACTCGGCGTCCAGTCCAATTAATTTTTCAAGCATATCGGTGGTCATCGATTTGGGACGCTCAATCGGCTGGCCGAGAGCGCGTTCCCACACACAGGCGGCGGTCACACCCAGCATGCGGCTGACGCCAAACAGCACGGTGTAGAAATCAAATTCGCGCACGCCGTAATGATATTGCAGGGTGCCGCTGATGGCGTCCACATTCGGCCAGGGGCTCTTCACCTTGCCCAGCTTGGTCAACACCCGCGGCACAACCTGATAGACCAGTTCAACCAGCTTGAACAGATCGTCATCTGGCATGTACTTCTTGCCAAATTCCAGTTGGGCGGTAAAGCGCGGGTCAGTGTGGCGCAACACGGCATGCCCGTAACCAGGGATCACCTGACCGGAGTCAAGGGTGCGCCAGGCGAAGTTCTCCAACTGGGCGCGGGATGGCAGGCCGCCAAAGCCGGCGCGCAGGTCAAGCAGCCAGCGCAGGCATTCCTGGTTGGCCAGGCCATGCAGCGGGCCGGCCAGGCCGTTCAAGCCTGCCGAGCAGGCATAATACACGTCCGAAAGGGTTGAGCTGACCAGATGGGTGGTATGGGCAGTAACATTGCCGCGCCCCTGGTCAGCATGCAGGAAGAAGAACAACCGGCACAGCTCCTGATACTCCAGGTCATCCTCCTTGCCAATCATATGGGCAAAGTTGGCGCTCCAGTCCATATCCAGATCCATGGGGATGAATTGGCCGTCGCGGTATTTCAGGTTGTAGATATATGCAGCCAGGGCAGGCAATTTGGCGGTCAGGTTAAGGCTGTCCTCCAGGGTCGGTCTCCAGTAATCCGGCTTGCGCAAACCGTTTTGATACGCGCGCACAAATTCGGATTCATTCTGCATGGCCAGCACAGCCTGCGAGAACATGGTCATGGGGTGCGTCTCCTGCGGCATGGCTTTCAACATGCGCAGCACATACCCCGGGATCAAGCGCCTCTCCTTCCACTCGTCCTCAATCATCAAGGCATCTTCCAGGGTGGGCATCTCGCCAATCAACAGCAAATAATACACCCCGCCGGCCAGGGGTACTTGTGTTCCTGGCCGCTTGGGAAGCTTTTCCATCAAGCAATCGATAGACAACCCGCGCATTTGGATGCCATCATACGGGTCCACGTAGGAAATATCACCGGTGAGCATGTTCACCCCGCGCAGCCCGCCAAAGACCTGGGCCACGGTGACTTCGCCGATCTTCTGATCGCCATGTTCTTTGACCAGGCGCTGGATGCGGGTTCTCATGGCTGGCAACTGGGCCGCGATCTTTTCCTCCAGTTGCGGCAGTACGCTGGAAAAAAGCGAAAGATTTGTTGAAAGGTTATTATCTGCGAGCACCATGATCCTCCTCCATTAAATTTGTCCCGTAACGCCTTTTGCCATCTCACCAAACGCATCAAAAATAAAAATTCCCTGGAAGGCCAGGGAATGATTCATTTCAATTTCCTGCACCTTCTTACATCTCACCCATGGCAGCCGGCTGGAAAATCACGGGCTGCATAGCCGCTGGCTGCTCTGGCAGTCGCGGCAAAAGCTGAGGCATCAAGAGCATGGCAATTTTCATGATCACCTCCTGTATCCCATGGTGCGTGAGACTTCACCTGCGGCCGCGGCAACCACATCAGCATACTGATTCATCTTTTCCTCTGTGAAGCGCTGGGAAGGGCCGGAGATGGTTAATGCTGCCACGATCTCGCCTTTTTCGTTAAAGATCGGTGCAGCGATCCCGGAGGCTTCGCTCTGCCATTCGCCAGTGCTGAGAGCAAATCCCTGACGACGCACAACTTCCAGTTCAGCTTCCAGTGCATTGCGATCGATGATTGTGCTGGGCGTGAAGGGAGTGAAGGCTGATTTGTCGAGAATTTCGGAGGTTCTTTCAGCAGGCAAAAATGCCAAAAAGACTTTGCCTGCAGACCCGGCATAAAGCGGCAGACGCCGGCCAACGCGGGTCACCAGGCGCACAGTTTGCGGACTTTCGCGCCGCTCTACACACACCCGCTCGTCGCCTTGCAGAATGTACAGGCTAATGGTCTCTTGCGTGTCGCGGTGCAGGCGGTCAATGGCCGAAAGGGCTGCGTTGCGCACATCCAGCGTACTGGAATAAACCCCGGCCCACACCAGCACAGAAGCCCCCAAAGCATAAGCCCGTGTGTCGGGATTCTGACTGAGCAAACCCATTTCTTTCAAACCAGCCATGATGCGCCCGGTGGTGCTGGCCGAAAGGTCGATCTTGCGCGCCACTTCGCGCACACCCATCTCCGGCTGCTCCAAACTGAAGCAGTTGAGGATGGATACGGCTCTTTCCAGGGATTGCATCTTTTCAGCAGGCATAGGTTTTTAATTTCGTCTTACCAAGTGGGACATCGTCCAGTCTAATGGGACAATTATACAACTTTTTTCTGGCGCTTGTCAAGAGGTTTTTGGTTAAGATTTTGTTATCAACGGAGCAACTGAAAGGGTATCGGCTTCAACTTGCGCAGCCGTCGTGTTAATATGGAAACTCGTTTCCTTCGACTGGCATAGGGAACGCCCCTTGAAATCATCCGCGGCCCACATGCCGGCTTGCCTTACAGGGTCAATGCCGGCAAGCTCTGCCGGAAGGATCCATACCGCCTGGCTAGCGACCGGGTGATTTCCACCAGAAACCTTGACATGCCATGCTGCGGCAAGTAGAATTGTCCCATCTGTTCAGACACTGTCCCATCAAACAAGACAATCCTCTCCCGGAGGCGAATTCCATGATGACCCATTCCTCTGCAGCAACGTCTGGCAACCGCATCACCTGCATCCCTGGCGGCCAACTGAACGTTCCACCCGATCCGCTGATCCCTTTCATTGAGGGTGACGGCATCGGCCCGGACATTTGGCAAGCTGCCCATCGTGTGCTGGATGCAGCCGTGGAGAGAGCCTATGGAAGCCAGCGCCGCATTCACTGGCTGGAAGTGCTGGCCGGTGAAAAAGCCTTCAACCTGACTGGATCCTGGCTGCCAGATGCAACCATCCAATCCTTTACCGACCATCTGGTGGGCATCAAAGGCCCGCTGACCACCCCGGTCGGTGGCGGCATCCGCTCGCTGAACGTGGCTCTGCGCAAGGCCCTTGACCTCTACGTCTGCCAACGGCCGGTGCGCTGGTTCAATGGCCTGCCTTCGCCAGTGCGCACTCCCGAGCATGTGAACATGATCGTCTTTCGCGAGAACACCGAGGATATCTACACCGGCATCGAGTTCGCCGCCGGGAGCGAAGACAATCAAAAATTTCTGAGCCTGCTGAAAGAGCATTTCCCCAAAGACTATGCCAAGCTGCGCTTTGCCGAGAATGTTGGCCTGGGCATCAAACCTGTTTCTCAGCAAGGCAGCCAGCGCCTGGTGCGGGCCGCCATCCAGTGGGCGCTTGACCATCAACGCCGCAGCGTGACCCTGGTGCATAAGGGCAATATCATGAAATTCACCGAAGGCGCCTTTCGAAACTGGGGCTATGCCCTGGCTCAGGAAGAATTTGGGGATCGAGTTTACACAATGGAACAATGGCAGCGCACCAAAGTCGAAAAGGGCAACGATGCAGCCAACGCTGAAATGGAAACCGCCCTGGCTGGCGGCCGGTTGCTGGTCAAAGATTTGATTGCCGACATCGCCTTTGAAAAGCTGCTCACCGACCCTGCCAGCCTGGATGTGCTGGCCACCCTCAACCTGAACGGCGATTACCTTTCGGATGCCCTGGCTGCCCAGGTGGGCGGGGTGGGCATCGCTCCTGGCGGTAACATCAATTATGACACCGGCGCAGCCATCTTTGAGGCCACGCATGGCACCGCTCCGCAGTTCGCCGGTCAGAATTGCGCCAACCCAAGTTCATTGATCCTTTCGGGCGAGATGCTCCTGCGTCACCTGGGCTGGAACGAAGCCGCCGATCTGGTAGTGAAGGGTATCGAGACCACAGTCGCCCGGCGTATGTTAACCTTTGACCTGCACAAACTGGTGCTGGGCGCAAAGCTGCTCTCAACCTCGGAATTTGGGCAGGCTGTCATAAAGTATATGGAGAAGTAGATCAACGATAAATTGGTGCGATCGATATCCAAATAACGTAGGGACGAGGCATGTCTCGCCCCCGCACAAATAATTTGGTGCATAAACACGCAAAAAAAACAATCACCGGAGAAATCCCATGATCAAAAACAACGCCCGCGAAACCCTGAAAGTCAACGGGAAAACCTACGCCATCTACAACATCAGCACGCTCTTTGAAAAGCCCGCTGACCTGGAACGTTTGCCCTTCTCGATCCGCATCCTGCTGGAAGCCTTGCTGCGTCGTTGTGATGGCAAGCACATCACTGATGAGGATGTGCGCTGCCTGGCCGCCTGGCAGCCCGCCGCCGAACGCCGCCCACTGGCCTTCTTCCCCGGGCGGGTCATCATGCAGGACTTCACCGGCGTGCCGGCGGTAGTTGATCTGGCTGCCATGCGCTCGGCCATGCAGCGTCTGGGCGGCGACCCGGCCCGCATCAACCCCGAAGTGCCCGTAGACCTGGTGATCGACCACTCCTTGCAGGTCGATTCCTTCGGCAATTCGGATGCCCTACGGATCAACACTGATCTGGAATTTTCCCGCAATCAGGAACGTTACTCTTTCCTGCATTGGGGTCAACAGGCTTTCAAAAATTTGCGCGTCATCCCCCCTGCCACTGGCATCATTCACCAGGTCAATCTGGAATTTCTGACCCAGGGACTGCTCACCAGGGAAGAGAACGGGGAAACAGTGCTTTATCCGGATACCCTGGTAGGTACAGACTCACATACCACCATGATCAACGGTGCCGGTGTGGTTGGTTTCGGCGTGGGTGGCATTGAAGCCCTGGCTGTCATGCTGGGCCAGCCGCTGGGCATGCTCACCCCGGATGTGATCGGCTTTCAACTGCACGGCAGGCTGCCAGAAGGCGCCACCCCCACCGACCTGACCCTGACCATCGTTCAAATGCTGCGCAAGCAGGGCGTGGTCAACAAGTTCGTCGAATTTTATGGAGCAGGCCTGTCCTCACTCTCACTGGCCGATCGGGCGATGATTGCCAACATGACCCCCGAAACCGGGGCCACGATCAGCTTCTTCCCCTTTGACCAGCAGACGGTGGATTACCTTCACCTCACCGGCCGCTCTGCCGAAAACGTGTCCCTGGCCGAAGCCTACTATCATGCACAGCACCTCTTCCGTACAGATGCCACACCCGCCCCGCAATTCAGCCAGGTGATTGAGCTCGATCTGGGCACAGTCCAGCCCAGCCTGGCGGGGCCGCGCCGTCCCCAGGACCGCATCCTTCTAAAAGACATGGGCACTGTCTTTGATGCCGCCCTGACCAGCCCCAAAAGCGATGGTGGGTTTGAGGCTGCATCAAATGAGACAGATACCGAATTGCAGCACGGCTCCGTTGTCATTGCCGCCATTACTTCCTGCACCAACACCTCCAATCCCTTTGTGATGGTGGCCGCCGGACTGCTGGCGCGCAAGGCCGCCGCCAGAGGACTGCATGTTCCCGGCTATGTCAAGACCAGCCTGGCCCCTGGCTCGCGGGTGGTGACAGAATACCTGAAAGCTGCCGGCCTGCTAACCGATCTGGAGAACCTCGGCTTTCATGTGGTTGGCTATGGCTGCACCACCTGCATCGGCAACGCCGGTCCGCTGGACGCAGACGTAACCGATGCCATCCAGAAGCACAATCTGGTGGTGGCTTCGGTGCTCTCCGGCAACCGCAACTTTGAAGGCCGGGTCAGCCCGTGGACGCGCGCCAACTATCTGGCCTCCCCACCGCTGGTGGTGGCGTATGCCCTGGCCGGCAAGGTCAACATCGACCTTGGCAGCCAGCCACTGGGCCGGGACAACCAGGGGCAGGATGTGTATCTCAAGGATATCTGGCCTTCCTCGCATGAAGTTTTGCAGATCATCGAAAAAGAGATCACGCCAGCCCTCTTCCGGCATTCCTATGCGGATGTGTTTCAGGGCAGCCCACAGTGGAACACCATTCACAGCAGTCAAAGTGTCTTGTACGATTGGGATGCCGCCTCCACCTACATTCAGGAGCCGCCTTATTTCGAATATTTGACCGCAGACCTGCCTGCACAGCAAGACATCCACGGCGCACGGGCACTGGCCGTGCTGGGCGATTCGATCACCACCGACCATATCTCGCCGGCTGGTTCCATTCCCCTCGAAAGCGCCGCCGGGGAATACCTGACCAGCCTGGGCATAGCGGTCAAGGATTTCAATTCGCTGGGTTCCCGCCGCGGCAACGACAGAGTCATGACCCGCGGCACCTTTGGCAACATCCGCCTGAAGAATCAACTGCTACCCGGCGTGGAAGGCAGTTTCACCATCCACCTGCCGGACGGGGAGCAAATGCGGATTTTTGACGCAGCCATGCAATACAAACAGGAAAACGTGCCGCTCATCATCCTGGCTGGCAAGGAATACGGCACAGGTTCCAGCCGCGACTGGGCTGCCAAAGGTCCGCTATTGCTGGGCATCAAGGCCGTACTGGCCGAATCCTTCGAGCGCATCCACCGATCCAATCTGGTCGGCATGGGCATCCTGCCCCTTGAATACCTGCCCGGTGAAAACCTGCAAATCCTCGGCTTGAGCGGGCGGGAAATCTTCCACATTCTCGGGCTGACCGCAGACCTCAAACCGCACATGCAATTGACCATACGCGCCGAGAATGACGACGGGAATGCCAGGGAATTCAGGGTAATCGCTCGCCTGGATTCGCCAATTGAAGTAGAATATTACCTGAATGGCGGCATCCTGCACCAGCGGTTGCGCAGCCTGGTTTAAACCTATCCGGCGCATTGCCAGTCAGTTCATCCCTGGATGTTACCTGTGAGTTTGGCGAAACCTGCCAAACTCACAGCGCTATCCTTTACTGGAGCAAAAATTATGACGGTACACAAAAAGATCAACATCATCCTGCTGGGGCTGGGCAAGGTCGGTCAGGAACTGGCAAATCAGGTACTGACCAGCCGCAGCCGCCTGCAAAAAGACCGCCACCTGGAGCTGGGCTTCACCACTCTGGCCGACAGCCGGGCCGTGCTGCATGCCGCCTCCGGGTTGACGGATCAGCAAATCCGTACCGCCATAACTCAAAAGGCGGCCGGGCGTTCACTGGCAGATCTGCCGGCGAGTCAGGCCGCCGCTTCCCTGAACAATTTACTGCATGCCGGTTCCATTCTCGTGGATACCACCGCCTCCGTTGAGACCATGCCGCTCATCCTGTCTGCCTTGCACAATGGCTGCGGCGTAGTGCTGGCTAACAAGCACCCCATCAGCGCGCCCTGGGAGCAGGCGAGTCCGCTTTTTGGTCATCCCCGGCTGCGCTGCGAGGCCACTGTCGGGGCCGGGCTGCCGGTCATGGCTGCCCTGCGTGACCTTCTGGCTACCGGCGACACGGTTACTGCCATTCAGGGCTGCCTGAGCGGCACACTGGGCTTTCTCTGCACCCGGCTGGAACAAGGCGTATCCTACAGTGCTGCGGTCAACGAGGCGCACCAGTTGGGATACACCGAGCCAGACCCCCGCCAGGACCTCAGCGGTCTGGATGTAGCCCGCAAGGCTGTCATCCTGGCCCGCACGGCCGGCATGCCCCTGGAAATGGACAACCTGCCCATCGAAAAATTGTATAGCGACCAGATCGCCAGTCTATCGCTGGATGATTTTTTGACCAATATGCACACGCTGGATGAAGTCTTTCAACAACGTTTGCAGCCTGCCCTGGCTGAAGGCATGGTGCCGCGCTATGTGGCGCGCATCTCTGCCGGCAAAGCGGCTGTCGGCCTGGAAATGGCGGCCAAAAGCAGCGCCCTGGGTGCCTTGCAAGGGCCGGACAATTATTTTGCCCTGACCACCGCCCGCTACGCCGATACACCGCTGGTCATCGCCGGGCCGGGAGCCGGGGTAGCAGTAACCGCCGCCGGCGTTTTCAGCGACATCCTGCATCTGGCTGTCTAATCTCATTATCAAGGATCATTCTATGAGCGTCTTAACCATAAAATTCGGCGGCACCTCAGTAGGTAGCGTGGATGCCCTGCGCCAGGCCGCAGCCATTGTACAACAACAAACCCGTGACTGGGACCATGTAGTCGTTGTGGTATCTGCCATGAGCGGCATCACCAACGCCCTGCTGACCGCGGCCAAAGCCGCTGCATCAGGCGACGAAAAGCTGTATACCACCACTATTGATGATATTCACTACCGCCACCAGGAAACCATCCGTGCCCTGCTGCCAAAAGGCGAAGCCCGCACCGCACTGGAAACCGGCATCAGTCACTTCATCCGGGAATTGCGCACCTTATGCGGCAGTATCCACGTCATGGGCGAAGTGACTCCGCGCGGTACCGATTCAATTGCCTCGCTGGGCGAGCGTATGAATGCCCGCGTCTTTGCCGCCCTGCTGCAAGAGATTGGCACCCCCAGCATGGCAGTGGATGCTTCCGAACTGATCGTTACCGATGAACATTTCATGGACGCTGCTCCCGTCATGGATTTGACGCGCACCCGCATTCAGGAAAAAATGCTGCCCTTGCTGGAAAAAGGCCTGACCCCGGTAGTGACCGGTTTCATTGGCGCCACCCGGAGCGGCGTAACCACCACCCTGGGCCGCGGCGGCAGTGATTATACCTCTGCCATCCTGGGCGACTGCCTCGATGCAGCCGAAGTGTATACCTATACCGATGTGGACGGCGTGATGACAGCCGACCCGCGTGTGGTGCCTTCCGCCAAAGTGGTGTCAGAGCTGTCGTACAGCGAGGTAGGTGAACTGGCCTATTTCGGCGCCAAGGTGCTGCACCCCAAGACCATTCGCCCGATCATTGAGCGCGGTATTCCCCTGTGGGTCAAGAATACCTTCAACCCAACCCACCCCGGCACGCGCATCAGCAAGGATTCGAACAGCAAGCCCGGCATTGTCACTGCCATTACCACCATCCGCAATCTGAGCATCCTCAACGTGGAAGGCCGCGGCATGCTGGGCGTACCCGGCATCGCCGCCCGCACCTTTGCCGCCGTGGCCCGCGAGGGTGCCAGCGTGCTGATGATCTCGCAGTCCTCCTCGGAACAGTCGATCTGTTTCGTCATCCCTTCGGAAAGTGTGCCCGGCGTACTGAAATCGATCGAGACCGAGATGGCCCTCGAATTGATGCGCCGTGACATTGACCGCATCTGGGCGCAAGACGAAGTGGAGATCCTGACCGTCATCGGGGCCGGCATGCGGGAGACACCCGGCGTTTCTGCCCGCATCTTTGGCGCTTTAGGCCAGGCCGGCATCAACGTCATCGCCATCGCCCAGGGCTCTTCCGAGTTCAGCATTTCCCTGGTGCTGGCAGCCAAAGACGCCAACCGCGCCGTGCAGGCCATCCATGCCGAAGTGGTTGAGAAAAACGGAAACTGATCCGTTTGCCTGGCCTGCACTTCGCGGCCTGGGCACCGGATCGATCAAACCGCTGAACTTGTCGCAATGACCGAAAAAAATATCCGCCCGCTCTTGGGCGAAAGGTGAAATATGATGAACAAAATTCCCGTTGCAGTTTTGGGTGCCACAGGCATCGTGGGCCAGCGTTTCATTCAAATGCTGGCAAATCATCCCTGGTTTGAAATTGCTGCTCTGGTTGGTTCAGAACGCAGCGCTGGCCGAACCTACGGCGAAGCCGCCAACTGGGTCATCGCCGGCGACCCGCCGCAAGGCATCAACCAAATGCCCGTCCTGCCTCTGGACGCCGAGATTCCCGGCCGGGTGGCCTTCTCGGCCCTGCCAGCCGAAGTGGCCCGCCAAATCGAACCCCGCCTGGCTGAGGCCGGTGTTGCCGTGTGTTCCAATGCCTCGGCCTTCCGTCTGGATCCGGATGTGCCGGTCATCATCCCCGAAGTGAATGGCGATCACATTGCCATGCTGGCTGAACAGAAAAAGAACCGCGGCTGGAAAGGTCTGCTGGTGACCAGCCCAAACTGTACCACCACCGGCATCGTCATGGCCCTCAAGCCTCTGCATCAAGCCTTTGAGATCGACCGCTTCATGGCGGTTTCTTTTCAGGCCATCTCTGGTGCAGGTTACCCCGGCGTTTCATTCCTGGACGCCAGCGACAACCTGATCCCATTCATCCAGGGTGAAGAAGAAAAGATGGAATCGGAAAGCCGTGCCTTGCTGGGCAAGATGCAAAACGGCAGGCGCATTGATGCCGAGATGGTCATCTCGGCCCAATCCAACCGCGCACCGGTGCTGCACGGCCACACCATCTGCCTGTCGGTGGGCTTCAAACGCAAGCCCAGCCCGCAGGAAGCCATCGAGGTGCTGGCAAATTACCGCGGTCCTGAACTGGCCTGGGACCTGCCCAGCGCCCCTGCCCACCCGGTGATCGTGCGCATGGAGCCTGATCGTCCCCAACCCCGTCGGGACCGGGATGCCGACAACGGCATGGTCTGTACGGTGGGGCGCGTGCGTCCCTGCCCCATGCTCGACTTGCGTCTGGTGAGCGTGGTGCACAATGCCATTCGCGGCGCAGCTGGCGGTTCTCTGCTCAACGCCGAGCTGTTGGTCGCAGGAGGGTACATACAATGAAACCTGTTGAACGGGCAGCGCTCAGTTCCTTTCTGGGTGACCGTGTCCTCTACCGCAATCTGATCCCTGCCGACCCCGGCCTGCCGGGCCTGCCGCAATTACGCAGCCAGTTGGGCATTGAGCCTGGCAGCATCCCGCGTAAAACCACCCCCGAATATGCCAGGGTGATCCACGCTGTGCTGCAAACCGCCCAACAGATGCGCTCGGCCAATCCGCTGGCGCGCCTGGTGTATATGGGTGATACGCGCATGAATGACGGCACTGCCTTCGCCAACATTGCTGCCGTTGGCGGCTGGCCGGGGATGGCCTTCATCGGTTCGGAAAAAATCGGCCCCTTGAGCTTCCATGCCGAAAAGCTGGATTCCGGCACCCTGTACACCGCCAACCGCTGGACGGCGCTTGAACAATTCGCGCAGACTTTGAAACAACTGAACTTCCTGGTGGATGAAACCACCGTCGTGCTCTTCGACATTGACAAAACCGCCCTGGGCGCCAGAGGCCGCAACCACAAGCTCATCGACCAGGCGCGCCTGGAGGCTGCCTGCATCACCGCCGGTAAAGTGCTGGGCGAAGATGCAGATCTGCTTCAATTTCAGAAAATGTACGACACTCTCAACCAGCCCGATTTCCACCCGCTGACCGCCGATAACCAGGATTACCTTGTGTATATCTGCCTGGTACTGAGCGGCGGCTGGGTCAACCTCGACCGCCTGCTGGAATGGTACTATGCGAAAAAAGTGGCCTCCTTCTCTGAATTGGTGGCCGAAAGCGAGGCCGCCAAAGCCGGTTTTCCACAGGAACTCCGCCAGATGCACGAATGTTTCTATGAAAGCTATGCGCAAGGCGACCCCACGCCTTTTAAGGCCTTCCGCCAATGTGAATACCTGGCCACCGTCAAACGCATGGGGCATCTGCCAGATGATACTCTACCGGAAACCATGCTCAAAGAAGAGATCGTGCTGACCCGCGAGGTCTATCAGATCGCCCTGCAATGGCAATCTGCGGGGGCGCTGTTGTTTGGCATTTCCGACAAACCGGATGAAGCCTCCATGCCTTCCGCCGAACAGGCAGCAGCAGGTCTGCGCCCCATCCACCAGACCGAAACCCACATACTCGGAGCGTGACCCATGAGCTACACCTGCTGGTATGAATGTATCCGCTGTCAAAAGCGCTACCCGATCTATGATGTAATCTATCGCTGCGAAGACTGCGGTGGCTTGCTGGAAGTCGAACATGACCTGGACGCCCTCAAGGACCACAGCGCTGAAGAATGGAAAGAGCTCTTTGACTTGCGCGAACACACACGCCGCTATCCATACGGCAGCGGCGTGTGGGGCAAAAAAGAATGGGTCTGCCCGCAGTTGGAGAACGACAGCGTGGTCTCCATGTACGAAGGCAACTCCAACATCTACAACGCCCACCTGCTGGGCAAGCAGATCGGCGTGCCCGATCTGTGGGTCAAGCTGTGCGGCAACAGCCACACCGGCTCTTTCAAGGACCTGGGCATGACGGTGCTCGTCTCGGCGGTCAAGCAGATGCGCAAGGACGGCAAGGACATCAAAGCCATCGCCTGCGCATCCACCGGAGACACCTCCGCCGCCCTGGCCGCCTACGCCGCCGCCTCCGAGATCCCCGCCGTGATCCTCCTGCCGCGGGGCAAGGTCTCCACTGCTCAACTCATCCAGCCCATCGCCAACGGCGCGCTGGTGCTCTCGCTGGACACAGACTTCGACGGCTGCATGCGCATCGTGCAGCAGCTTTCGGAAGACCCCACCATCTACCTGGCCAATTCGATGAACTCCCTGCGCATCGAGGGCCAGAAGACGGTCGGCATCGAGATCGTGCAGCAGCTCGATTGGCAAGTGCCGGACTGGATCATCCTGCCCTCAGGCAATCTGGGCAATGTTTCGGCGCTGGGCAAGGGCCTGCTGATGATGAAAGAACTGGGCCTGATCGAACGCCTGCCGCGCATCGCCTGCGCCCAGTCGGACCAGGCCAATCCCCTATACCTGAGCTTCATCACCGACTATACCGATTTCAAACCCGTGGCCGCAAAGAAGACCCTCGCCTCCGCTATCCAGATCGGCAACCCGGTCAGCTACGAACGCGCCGTGCGCATCCTCAAATCCTTTGACGGTGTGGTCGAGCAGGTCAGTGAGGAAGAGCTGGCCAACGCCGCCGCCCGCGCCGACCGCACCGGACTGTACTGCTGCCCGCACACCGGCGTCGCCCTGGGCGCCCTGATCAAGCTGCTCGACAAAGGCATCATCCATTCCGACGAGCGCGTGGTGGTCATCTCCACCGCCCACGGCTTGAAGTTCTCCGGCTTCAAGGTCGATTATCACAACCTGCGTCTGGATGGCATCGAGTCGCAGTTCGCCAACCCACCGGTTGAACTCGAAGCCAGCTATGATGCCGTGCTTAAGGCAATTGGAGAGAGAAAGTTGTAGGACACAAACAGTCCCGTTTTGCAAAATCATGCAAAACGGGACTGTTTTTTTCGCAGGGACAGGCAAGATTATTTCAATACCGGGAAATCAAAAAGCCGCCTGCGGAATAACCAGCAGGCAGCTTATGCTATCGATCTATTCAGTACGCCAAAACTTCATAATACAATAACTTATTATCATCAAATTTTGGATACTCAACATATGCCTTCCCTGATTTGTAGCAGTACCACAAATTGGGGAAGGTTAGGATGGGGTGCTTTTGCACACCCTCCCCACCACATCCGCCACCACCCGCGACCCCAGCGCCAAATTCTCCACCGAGATGCGCTCGTCGATGCCGTGCATGCGCTCCAGTTCATCAGGATCGATGATGATCGGGATCAGGCCAAAGGCGGCTGCGCCCTTGCGGCGGAAGTAGCGTGAGTCGGTGCCGCCGGGGGTGAGCATGGGGGCCACCTGGCAATCGGGCACCAGGCCGGTGATGCCGGCTTCCAGGCCAGCGAAGAAGGGATGCTCGAAGGGTGTCACGGCAGGCATTGTCAGGTCGGCTGGCGTTTCCAGGCGCAGACGGTCGTCAGCAAGCAAGGCTTCCAATTCTGCAAAGAACCGCGCCGGGTCTTCATCCGGCAGCAGGCGCACGTCCAGCATCGCCTCAGCCCGGGCAGGGATGATGTTTTCTTTCTCACCGCCGCGCAGCACGGTGGGCGTGGCCAGATTGCGCACCATCGCATTCAGGGTGGGCATCCCAGTCAGTGCGCGGCTGACCAGCGGCCAGAGCAAGGGATTCGCGGCATGCTGCAACAGAAAGGACTGCGGGAACCCGGCTGTGCTTCCCAAGCGGCGCAGCATTTCAGCCGAGGTTGGGGTGAGACGCGGCGGAAAAGGGTACTCCTGCAATTTGTGCAAGGCCTGTGTCAAAACATCAATCGGGTTGTTGCCGCGCGGAATGGAACCCAGGCCCGCCTCTCCACTGGCGATCAACCGTGTCCACAGCCCGTTCTTCTCGGCCACGGACACATAGAAGACCAGCTCGTCTTTCAACAACCCGCGGATGCCATAGCCGCCCTCGTCCCAGACGATCTCGGGGGCAATTTCCTCCCAGTGATTCTCCACCATCCAGCCCGCGCCAAATTCGCCTTCCTGCTCTTCATCGGCCACAGCCAAGAAGATAATGTCGCGGTCAAGGGGCATACCCTGCTGCAAAAGCATATCCAGGGCCATCAGGTGCATGATGCCGAAGCACTTCATATCCAGCGCACCGCGCCCATACACATAACCATCGTCAAGCTCCCCGCCAAAGGGGTCATGCACCCAATCCGCTGCCTCGGCAGTCACCACGTCCATGTGATGCAGCAAGAGCAGTGGGCCGCGGCTGCCATCCCCCCGGCCTTTCAGGCGGGCTACCACATTCGCCCGCCCCGGCGCAGTGGGATAAACCCGCGGTTCCAGTCCGCGCTGGCGCAATTGCTGGGCAAAGAAATCCGCTGCCTGGGCCTCATTGCCCGGCGGGTTGGTGGTGTTGATCTGGATGTACTCGCTCAGCAAGCGCGCCGCACGTTCTCCCAGGTCGGATGGAGGTTTCATTTCAAGCGCACCCCCAGGCCGGGCGCTTCCGGCGGCAGCAAGACCATCCGTTCCAGATCCGCCAGAAAACCTTCTGCCGGGTCGTTTTTGACGAATAGCGGTCCGATGGCCTCGCAAGACAGGATATTGGCTTTGGCTGCTGTCAGATGCACCCCCGCCGCGCTGGCAATGCTGCTCTCGCCCATCGAACCCACAATGCAGGGCAGGCCGGCCGCCTCGGCCAGCGCCAGAATCTGCAAACCGCGATAAATGCCGCCGCACTTCATCAACTTGATATTAAGGATATCAGCCGCCCCCTTCTGGATGATCTCCAGGGCATCTGCCGGGCTGTGCAAACTTTCGTCGGCCATGATGGGCACGTCCACGGCGCGGCAAACCGCTGCCATGCCGTCAATATCGCTGTCCTTGACCGGCTGCTCAACATAGTCCAAATTGAACCTGGTCAACCGGCGAATAGCCGCTATGGCTGTGTCGGCATCCCCCCAACCCTGGTTAACATCCACCCGCAGCCTGATCTCCATGCCGATGGCTGCCCGAATGGCCGCCAGGCGGGCTTCATCTTCTTCAATGGTGGTGCCGATCTTGACCTTCAGCGTATTTGCTCCGCCAGCGGCAAACTGCGCCGCCACTGCCGCCATGCTCTCTGCCACATCCAAAGGCACTACCGGATAAGCCGGCACCGCAGCGTGCGCCTTGCCCCCCAACAGGCGGTACACAGGCACACCCAGCGCCTTGCCCACCAGGTCATACAGGGCCATGTCCACCGCCGCCCGGGAAGAAGGACCATGCGGCAGCAGTTCCTCCAGGTGGCGCAGGATCAGCTCCATGTCAAAGGGATCCTTGCCGACCACAGCCTGCCGGGCAGAATCCAGATCGCGCAGCACCGAGACTTGCGTCTCCCCGGTCACCTCGGTATCCGGGGCGGCCTCGCCCAGGCCGCTCAAGCCTGTATCGGTAATGAGTTCAATGAGCGCATATTCAAAGACATCGTAACTGCCATAGGCCACGGTGAAAGCGCTGACCGGTTCCAGGTTCAAAGGCCATACGCGCATCTCAATAATCTTCATCCATTCACCTGCTTTCTCATGCCACAAAAATCCGAATTTTTTGTTGTTTTCCCATACAATTTGAAAGATTTCCACCAGGCATCAAAGTTGACGCTGGGCTAGCGCATGTCCTTGCGCAGCCTGAAAATACCCAGCACCACCGGCAGGGTCAGCACATGTACCCCGGCAAAGATCCAGAACATGGACTGAAAGCCCAGATTGTCCACCAACACCCCGGCCAGCGGGGCACCCAGACCAATACCGATATTGCCCACCGCCATGATGATCGAGAACATAAAGGCTGCGATGCGCGGGTCGGAAAAGTCCATGCCCATGGCAAAGTAAACGGTTTCGTAGTACCCGAAGGCTACGCCAAACAGAAAGACGATCACCCAGGCCAAACCAGCCGAAGGCGCCAACGCCAAACCCACAGTCGAAACCAGGGTTAGAACAAGCGCAACCAGAATGCTTTTGCGCCGTCCCAGCACCTTCATCAAAGGACCGCCAACCACCGCCCCCAAAACGGTGCCAAAGCCAAAGACAGAGATATACAATCCCACCCGGTCCAGAGAAATGCCCAGAGATTCATTCAGGAAAGGTGACACCATTCCATTGGCGCTGTAGAGAGCCAGCGGGTATAAAATGCCCAGCACCAGAAAGAGAATGAAACCCCAATCACGAAAAGCGGAGAATGCCCCTTTCTCATAGGCCACTTCCGTTTTGCGTTCTTTGGCCTCTTGCACAAAGAAAGTCAGGACAAATACCAGCACGCTCAAAACAGCAATCAATGTAAAAACCATCGGCCAATTGCCGCGGGCCGAGAGCAAACCGATCACTGCTGCCGCCAAGATCGAGCTCAACGCACGCCCGCCCACCATAATGCCCTGCACCAGGCCGCGGTCGGCTTCGGGAGTGGTATCGATGGACAGCCCATCTGTACAAGTATCATAGGTGGACATTCCCAAAGCAGATAAAACCATCAACACCAGAAAAGCCGAAAATTGGTGAACAGGATGAACAAACTGCACCAGGAAAAAAGCCACAGCCTGCAGAGCAAGCCCGAATAAGATATACGGCTTACGGTATCCCCAGCGGCCAATCTTGACCTTGTCGCTCAAAAGGCCAATGAAGATCTTGAGCACAAACGGCACCAGCGTGATCCCGCTGATCAAGCCAATGTTTGAATAAGAAAGGTCAAAACTGCGCAAATAGATGACATTGAATGCTGAAAAATAAGTCAACAAGGCGCCTTCCACAAAATACACCCCGCCAAACAAAGCCAGCCTTAAAAACCTGTCCCTTTTTTCCATGTTCTCCTCCAATGTTTCAGTTAAAAAGTATGATTAAAACCCGCAAAGTATCCTTTACGGATTGACGCCCAGATAAGCCAGGTAAGTGCGGGTTAATTCTGTGACCAGTTGATCGGCAGAGACGGGAAAATCCTCATTGCGTGTGCCCCACAAGAGGATCTCACTGGCCGTGAAAAAGACCTGCATAAAACCAAATCGCACAGCAAAATTAGGGTCTGGGCAATCCATTTCAGCCGCGTGGTTCAGGATGATCTGATGGAGCTGCGGATACAGCGCCCAGGCGCGCCGTTCGCGCAAGCGGAAGCCTTCGTCGTGATGCTGTTTGGCATACAGCACCAGCGCCCGCAAAAGACCCGGCCGCCGCCCATAGGCATCCACCAGGAATTGCACCACTGAGCGGATCACCTCCTGCAATCCCCGATCCTCAGACTGGATTTCAGCGATCAACGCATTGGCTGCGACAATGAAATCCTGAAAATGGTATTCGTCCAGGGCAAACAACAGCGCACTTTTATCCTTAAAACGCCCGTAAAAAGCCCCCACCGAGCAGCCCGCCCGGGCCACGATCTCGGCAATGGAAATTTCTTCAAACAATCGTTCCTCGAGCAATTCACTGGCTGCATCCAGAATTTGATTCATGGTTTGCATACTGCGATCCTGCAGAGGTTCCTGAATGCCGCTTTCCATATCTGCTGTTAACTCCATCAGATTAGAATTAGAATTCGTATTCTGATTATAATAGCACGGGTTTTTCCCATTTTCAAGAGGCACCTGTGGTTTTTCCATGACATGGGGATGCATGACACAAACAGCCCATCGAGCGGCACCAACCGCGCCCAAAAGAGCTGTGGCATGAGATAACATGATTGCATGCGTACAGCCAAAAGTTGAGAAGATGGGTTCTCAACAGCCCCGGAAAAGACAGGCGATTACTGCTTTTTTTCCAGAAGGACCTTGATGTCTGTCAGGGTCTCATTGATCCGGAAAGCCAGGATCAACAGCTCGGCATAAATGCGCACCATCAAAACACCCAGCAGGATGGCCAGCGGTCCACCAACCAGACCGCCAACCACGAGAAGAAAATTCTCTTCCCTCAGGCCGCCGATAACGCCGCCCACCACGACCGCCAGACCTGTCAAAATGGCAATCACCACCCCGATCCAGAAGAAAACCCGGATGATCAAAGGCGTAACCATGCGCTCAAAACTCATAAATTTTCTGAAACCCATGTGAACCTCCTGTCGATTATTTGATGAAAAAACAACCATCCCTGAATCCACATCATCATCTGCTCAAAAATTCTGACGTCTCGTAGTCGCCTGGCCAAGCTCCAGGCGGTAAGCAGCGCCCTTCTAATGCGCCATTTTGATCGCTGCCAGTTTATGGATCACTGCCAGATCATCTGATGTCCCCACTTTCACCTGGAAAGAACGTCCTTCCATATAGGGCTTTGCATCATCAATCAAGGTCATGATCCCGGCAGGCCATGCTGCCAGCCGGGCAGCATCGACTGCCTTCTCGCCAAACACAAACAGGGTAATAAAAGCACCATGCTGCGGGTATAGATAGAGAATGGTGCGTTTATTGTTTTTAAGCAACAGTGTCCAGCCTGAATTCTTCCCGTAAAATTTCCACTCACTCCTGAGCGGGCCGAAATCCTGGTTACTCGCAGCATACAGCTCGTCCCAGAGTGGTTTACATTCCCCCAATGTCTCTGCCAGGTCATCCTCGGTTGGCGGTCTGGATTTATCCTCGAATATGCTCAATGCCATGCTTTCATTCCTCGCTCTCCGATGAAGCCGATTTCCTCATCAACACAATGTTGATCATACGTTAGTCCCATCTTTTTCGCAACTGCCACAGGCAATTTATGCAGTTCAGCGTCGTGAATGTTCCCCCGCTCAAATTTGTTCTACCCTCAAGCCTACAAAAAATCAACAAAATTATTGAGAAGGTTAAGAACATTGTCACAGGTGTATCATAGTCAATCTTCCTTATTTGTGAATTATTTCTCAATCTCCTTGACATCCACTTGCATATGCAGGATAATCCTGATTGTGAAAATTATCACAATATAAGCACAGCAGAAAGATCCTCCTGCCCCAACCAATATTGTTTCTGGCAGAGAGAAAAAAATAAAGGAGCAATACCATGACCACAAAACGCTCGAATGGCAAGAACAGCAACGGCAGTTCCCTGTATGAGGGTGCCCGCAACCCGGAGGAATTGGAAGCATTGATCGCCCGGGTCAAAGCCGCCCAGCTTCAATTTTCCACCTTTCCCCAGGAGAAAGTGGATGAAATCTTTTATCACGCGGCCATCGCAGCCAATGAAGCCCGCATCAGTCTGGCCAAACTGGCAGTGGCAGAAACCGGCATGGGGATCGTCGAAGACAAGGTCATCAAGAACCACTTCGCTTCAGAGTATATCTTCAACAAGTATCGTGACACCAAAACCTGCGGCGTCATCGAAGAAGACGCTTCGTTTGGCATTACCAAAATTGCCGAGCCGGTAGGTGTTGTAGCCGGCGTCATTCCCACCACAAACCCGACATCCACTGCCATCTTCAAGGCTTTGATCACTCTGAAGACCCGTAATGCGATCATCTTTGCCCCCCACCCGCGCGCCAGGGAATGCACCGCAGCTGCTGCCCGTATCATTCTGGAAGCAGCAGTCAAGGCAGGCGCCCCGCGCGACATCATTGCCTGGATCGCCGAGCCCTCCATCGAAATGACAGACCAATTGATGACCCACAAAGACATCAGCCTCATCCTGGCCACCGGCGGTCCGGGCATGGTCAAGGCAGCCTACTCCTCCGGCAAACCGGCGATCGGCGTGGGCGCTGGTAACACACCCGCCCTCATCGACGAGACTGCCAAGATCAAGCTGGCCGTCAACTCGATCCTCATCAGCAAAACCTTCGACAATGGCGTGATCTGTGCTTCAGAACAGGCTGTCATCGTACACAAAGATGTTTACGAACAAGTCAAACAGGAATTCATTGCCCGCGGCGCTTACTTTCTTAGCCCGGATGAAAAAGCAAAAATTGATCGCATCATTCTGGATGAGAAACGCGGCACGATCAATCCCAAAATCGTTGGGCAATCTGCTGCCGATATCGCGGCCATGGCTGGCATTGAAGTTGATCCGCGCACCAAAGTGTTGATTGGTGAATTTACTGCCATTGATGCTACTGAACCTTTTGCTTATGAAAAACTGTCCCCTCTGCTGGGGTTGATCAAATGCCGCAGTTTCGAAGACGGCACCGATATGGCGCGCCGCCTGATAGAATTTGGCGGCTTTGGCCACACTTCCCTGCTCTTTACCAACAAGCTCAACAACGGGCGCATCCAGGCCTTTGGTGATATTGTAAAAACCGGCCGGGTGCTGGTCAACATGCCCGCGTCGCAGGGCGCCATTGGCGACATTTACAATTTTATGCTTGAGCCTTCGCTGACCCTGGGCTGTGGAAGCTGGGGCGGCAACTCGATCAGCGAGAATGTAGGCGTCAAACACCTGATCAACATCAAAACCATCGCAGAAAGACGGGAAAACATGCTCTGGTTCAAGGTTCCTCCCAAGATTTACCACAAATATGGCTGTCTGCCGGTAGCCCTGCAAGAACTGAAAAGCAAGAAACGCGCCTTCATCGTGACCGACTCGGTTTTGTTCAACATGGGCTATGTGGAAAAAGTGACCAATGTGCTTGAGCCGCTGGGCGTGGAGTGTGAATGCTTCCATCAGGTAAAGCCGGATCCCACCCTGTCCACGATCAACAAGGGCCTGGAGATCATGAATGCTTTCAAACCAGACGTGATCATTGCCCTGGGTGGCGGTTCGCCAATGGATGCCGCCAAGATCATGTGGCTGCTCTATGAAAACCCGGAAGTTAAATTCGAAGGTCTTGCTTTGCGCTTTCTGGACATCCGCAAACGCATCTATGAATTCCCCAACATGGGCAAGAAAGCTGAACTGGTCGCCATCCCGACAACATCCGGCACCGGCTCCGAAGTAACCCCCTTCTCGGTGGTAACAGACGATCGCACAGGCTTCAAATACCCGATCGCCGATTACGCACTGACCCCCAACATGGCCATTGTAGATGCCGAACTGGTCATTCACCAGCCAAAATCGCTGACCGCAGCCTCTGGCATTGACGCCATCACTCACTGCCTGGAAGCGTTGGCTTCCGCGTTGGCTACTGACTATACGAATGGTATGGCTCTGGAAAGCCTGCGTTTACTTTACAAGTACTTGCCCCTGGCCTACGAAAAAGGCGCCGATGACATCAAGGCTCGCGAGAAAGTGCACAATGCAGCCACCATGGCCGGCATGGCCTTCGCCAACGCTTTTCTGGGCATATGTCACTCCATGGCACACAAACTGGGTGCAGCCTTCCACATCCCGCACGGCATTGCCAATGCCATGCTGATCAATGAAGTCATCCGCTTCAACGCCACCGATGTACCCACCAAACAGGCTGCTTTCCCGCAATACGAATACCCTTCAACCAGAGCCCGCTATGCCCGTGCAGCCGATTACCTGGGTCTGGGCGGCAAAGATGAAGAAGAAAAGATTAACAATCTGATCCAGGCTACAGAAGAATTGAAAGCCAACCTCAACATCCCGGCCAGCATCAAGGATTGGGGCGTAGAAGAAACTGAATTTTTGGCCAAACTGGATGATCTTTCTGAACAGGCATTCGACGACCAGTGCACGGGCGCAAACCCGCGCTACCCGTTGATCAGTGAGATCAAGGAACTATACACCCGGGCTTATTACGGAAAATAGTTATAGGCAATTTCTGGCAAACCTCCCTCAAAAATATACTGTTTTTGGGGGAGGCATTTATTGCGCTTGTCACTCAGTGAATATGCCAACGCTGGAAAAAGATGCAAGCAGTCCCAGCAGCATTCTGCAACATTCGGGCAGTCAAGTCCGGCTATAATATGAGGAAAGCACACAACCCAAGATGGACAAAATGATCGAGCAATTGCGCCACAACCAGACCCGCATCATTCAGGACTGGCTGGTTCTCAACCAGAGTTCCCGGCCTTGTTTGACTTTAATGCAGCAACCCGCCTGGGCAAGCAGCTTTCTTGAAGCCTTCTTCGAAGTGCTCACTGCCGGCAATGACCGGCCCTTAAAACGGATTCTGCAAGAAATGGTGTTAAATACCCAGGCCGAAAACCTCGAAATGCACACAGCTACCCGCGGTCTGATGAACCTGCGTACCGCTCTGATGCCTTTTGTGGTCGAAGGTTTTGAAAATGACCTGCCGATGCTTTCCATTCGTCTGAACATGATGGATACGCTCATCAACGAAATCACCATCAGCTTCCTGGATTTGCAGCGCAACCCGCCGCAAGCCAGGGCAGCCATGCCGCCGGATACAATCAAACGATCCTGGGATTCCCGCCCGCTCAATCCTCCCCCGGATATCCATAGAATTCTGGAAGACATGGCTGCGTCTCTGATCAGAATGACAGGAGCCTCAACTGGTTATGTTTACATGGCTATTGAAAACCAGCAAAGCTTTCTGCCTTTGTTCAGTGTCGGCAGCATCTCTGCCAACCAAAAACGAGACTTTCATGCTTTAGCACTTGATCCATCCACTGACCTGTTGCTGCATCGCCTGCTGGCAGACGGCAAACCCCTGGTATCTGCCCAGGCAAACCAGGACATGGCCATCACCCCCTCCGTTGCCAGCCAACTGAAATTCGAGCGTATGCTGGCCCTGCCCATCAGCACCGACCCGGAACATATTTATGGCATCATCCTGGCCTGCAATCCCCCGGAAGCTGCCCCCTTTAGCGAGGAACAGATCGAACTGGGCAGCATGATCGCCCGCGCCCTGGGGCTGGCCCAGGAAAACAAACTGCTCTATGACGAAACCCGCAAACGGCTGGTCGAAAGCAGCGGTCTGCGCCAGATCACCCTGGCCTTGCTGCAAAAGCTGGAACTCCCGGAAGTACTGGAGATCGTCTGTTCCGAGGCGCAACGCCTGACAAATGCCATGGGCAGTTCGGTCTCTCTGCTGGAAAATGACAAATGGCTGCGCATTGCCTTTCAAAGCGGCGCATCTGTACATAGTTCCAGCCTGGTCGCCACCAATGACTCGCTTTTGGGCCTGGTGGTTCGCCGCGGTGACGCCCTGTTGATCAATAATCCTCAAAACACAGAGCACAAGGAAACTGGCGAAGCTCCGCTTTCCATGTTAGCCGTGCCGCTCAAAGTACAGGGCGAGGTGATCGGTGTGCTGGATGTGGTGCATAAAAAATTCGGCTTCACACCTGAAGACGTGAGGGTGATGAAATTGTTCGCAGATCAGGCTGCCATGGCAATTGAACACGCCCGCCTGTACCAATCTGCCGAGCAAGTGGCCATCCTGGAAGAGCGCCAACGGCTGGCGCGTGAACTGCACGATTCGGTCAACCAGGCTTTATATGCCATCAACCTGTATGCAAGCGCCGCCAACCGCAAATTACTGGCGAATGACCCCGATGGCGCGCGCCAGAATTTGGAAACCCTGGCCAACACCGCCAAAGACGCCCTGGCAGAAATGCGCCTGCTGGTTTTCGAATTGCGCCCGCCGATCTTGAAACAAAAAGGACTGGTCAATGCCATTCAGGAGCGATTGAAATCCGTCGAAGAGCGTACCGGTCTGGAGATTGGTCTGAAAGCACGAATCACCAGCAGCCTGCCGGCGCATATCGAAGAGGCGCTGTATCGCATCGTGCAGGAAGCCCTCAACAACATCATCAAACATGCCCAGGCCAAACACGTGACCATCCACCTCATTCAAAGTGGACAAACCCTGCTGCTGCATGTGCAGGATGATGGCATCGGTTTTGATGTGCAGGCAGCCAGCCAGTCTGGCGGTCTGGGACTGAAAACCATGCGGGAGCGCGCCGATTCTATACAGGCCAGCTTCACCATTCAATCTGCCTCAGGAGAAGGCAGCAATATCTCTGTAAAGGTAGAACTATGACTGATACGATCCGCATCATTGTTGTTGATGATCACCCTGTGGTACGCAAGGGGATTGTCGCCATGCTGGAAACCGAACCTGGATTGGAGATCATTGCTGAATGTTCCGGTGGCAAAGAAGCCATTCAAAAAGTGGTCGCCCTCAAACCGGACGTGACATTGATGGATCTGGTCATGCCGGAAGTGGACGGCGTGGAAGCCATTCAGCAAATCACCTGCATTGACCCCTCTGCCCGCATCCTGGTATTGACCAGCTTCAGCAGCGAAGACAAAGTCATCGCTTCAATCAACGCTGGTGCAACGGGCTATTTGCTCAAGGATTCAGACCCGGAAGTGCTCATACAGGCCATCCGTCAGGTACACCAGGGAGAATCCTCCCTTCACCCGGCCGCCGCCAAACACCTTGTGGCACGTTTGAGCCGCCCACAAAGTGCAAATACCTCCAAACTGGAATCACTGACTGATCGCGAATTGGAAGTATTGAAATACGTGGCCCAGGGTTTAAGCAATCAGGAGATCGCTCAAGTGATGGTCATCAGTCAGGCGACTGTACATTCGCATGTCAACAAGATTCTGAACAAACTGGAAGTCAACAGCCGCACCCAGGCCGCCTTGCTGGCACTGCGCGAAGGTCTTGTACCGCTTTCTGGTGGACCGGGAGACAATCTGGCATAACGACCCGCGTCACTTGAATTGGACCCAACCTGCGCAAGGCAGCATGTTGCCTTGCGCAGGTTGGGTTTTCCTCTTTTGTTCTGCTACATCACCCGAGTTTATGAATGATGCGCATCATGGTCTGAAAAGAGACATTTGGGCTGGCTTGCTGGTTGATCGTGCCTGTGATGTATACTTCCCGGTCTGGCACATAAAAAGCCACCGAGCCGGTTGAACCGCAATGACCCACCATATCGGGTATGGACTGAAAAGGTGAGAATATGCGCGGCGTATAGAATTTCTGGACACCAATCCCGTAGCGGAAAGGAAAGAAAATATTATTCCACTTCTCAAGTTCATACAATCTGTCTTTGGGATAAAAATATCCATCAAAGAACGCCTTGAGGAAGACCATCTGGTCTTTGGCTGTTGAAATGATGTCATTCTGGGTTGAATTGAGAAATTGTGGAATCTGAACCTGACGAGATTTAAAATACAAGGGGGCAAATTCGTCATGCCCGACTTGCTCACAGACAAAAGTTGACCGCATGCCGAGTTCTGCGAATAAACTTGCCAGGACCTTTTCCACCGGCTGCCCGGTAACTTTCTCGATCACCACCCCCAGAATCTGGTGGTTGGTATCCACATATTTGGCCCGGCCGGCATCACCCGGACGGAAATGTGGTTTCATTTGTTTGACAATCGAAATCACTCTTTCGACTGGCCAGGGTTGATCCGAACCTGCCTCCAGTTCATCCATTGCCCGCACCCCGTTAGCCTGCCTGTCCATCAAATAGCAGGGCAATCCAGATGTTTGAGACAGCAAATGCTGAATGGAAATCTCCTCAGAATAATCCCGGCCCTCGTAAACGTGCAACCCGGAGATTAAATCTGCATCCAGATAGTCTGCCAGTTTATCCTGCAATCCCATTTGCTGCTGTGCGCACAACCTGAGAACAACTGCAGACACAAAGAATTTATTGATGCTGGCAATATAATACGGCCTGTCCGGGGTCATCTCACCTGCCGCGCTGATCAGTTCTAGGCCGCGGGCTTGCGATGAGACATGGAACACAGCTCCATAGATATGCTTTCTGGACATCAGTCCACGTACCAAATAATCCAGATCAGCTTGAGTCAACTGGTTCAAATTCTTCCACCTTTCTCGAAATGCGCTTGATGCGATTCCCAGGATCGCCCGTTTCAATTGGTTTAAGTATACCAAATGCCTGAAACCGGACCGGCTAACAAGCACTGCCCGCCGCATTTTCAGAGGTCAATGGAAACTACCGCGAAGCATGGGATATACGGGGGTGTTTTTGGCTGTTTGTACTGCTGCCATTTTTACCTTTTTCTCTCAACATTTTTATTGATCTTTTCATGATGAAACATCAACGATTTCGTGGAGCAAAGTACATCTTTTCTCAGGATGGCAAATACCTTTTACAAGGCTATACTGATGCTGTAATTGTTCCAAATTTCACAATCAGTATGTTCCGGAGGGAACCATGAAGAAATCTCTCGTTCGAAATTGGATGACCAGTGAGGTGATCTCCATTGCCCCAGAGACTCACCTGTATGACGCACGGCGCATTATGAATGCAGAGAAAGTGCGCGCCCTGCCAGTTCTGAAAAATAACGTCCTTAAAGGAATCGTCACCCGCCGCGACCTTTTGCGGGCTGATCTTTCCACCGCCCAGCTTGAGAACAACCTTCCCGGTGAAAACCTCAAAGACGAGACTGTTGAACGCATCATGAGCCCTGAGGTAGTACAGATCGACTCCGAATCACCTGTAGCAAAAGCAGCCCGGGTGATGATGGAAAACAAGATCGAATCACTGCCAGTGGTCAAGGATCATCAGGAAATCGTGGGGATCATCACTTCTTCCGACCTGTTCCGGGTGATTGAAGAAGAGGTGCCTCACCTGGAACGGCAGATCCTGGTTCGAAACTATATGTCCTATGAACCTGTAACCATCACACCGGATGAAAGCCTGCTGGAAGTGCACCGTATCATGGGCTGGAAGCGCATCCGCGCCCTGCCTGTGGTAACCGAAAGTGGTAAACTGACCGGAATCCTCACCCGCACAGACGTAATGAGCGCCGACCCATCCCGCCTATACAACCGCGGTAACCAGGAGCAATCGCTCAAAGTGCAAAGCCAGTCGGTGCAGGATGTGATGACTTGCAACCCGATCACCATCAAGGAAAACGCCCCCATTGTCGAAGCTGCCCGCTTGATGCGTACGCACAAGTTCCACTGCCTGCCGGTGGTCGATGAACGCGGCGAGTTGATCGGCATCATCACCGACAGCGACCTGTTCCGCCTGATCGTGATGAAGTTCTTTGATTGATCCTCAATCAACCTAACCAACACCAAGCCGAGGAAAGAAAAATGACCGAAATCGTTCTCAGTCCAACCAAAAAAGCCCACCCTACTGATGATAAACGGTGGAAGGCCGTGGATGCCGCCATGCAGCGGCATGGTTACAAACCCAAGGCCTTGATTGAAACCCTGCACGCTGTGCAAAATACATTTGGCTTTATCGAGGAAGGCTCTCTGGAATATATTGCTGACTGCCTCTCTCTGCCGCCCAGCAAGGTGTACGGTGTGGCAACCTTCTACAATCTGTTCAGCATGAAACCGCAGGGCGATCATACCCTGGTTGTTTGCACAGGCACAGCCTGTTACGTAAAAGGCAATGACAAGATTGTTGAATTCATGAAGGATGAATATGGTTTGAACCCCGGTGAAACGACAAGTAACAACAAATTATCCTTCATGGCGGCCCGTTGTGTCGGTGCTTGCGGCCTGGCTCCTGTTCTCATCCTCGACGGAAAAGTAACGGGCAGAATGAACGTGGAAGAAATGAAAACAACCATCCGGGAGTGGGTAAACAATGAATAGTGAAGAACTTCTCCAAATCGCAGAAGAAGAACAAGCCAGCCTGAAGCAATACAAACACCGCATCCACATCTGTGCCGGAACAGGCTGTATTTCTTCCAACAGCGAAGAATTGATTAAGGCCCTCGAAACAGAGGTGGAAAACCGCGGCCTTCAGGATCAGGTGCTGGTCCGCAAAGTAGGGTGCATGGGGCTATGTGCTGCCGGCCCAGTAGTTTCCATTTTGCCAGACGATATCCTTTATCAGAGCGTAACCACTGCAGACGCAGCCGAGATCATCGAATCTCTGGGCAAGAATCCGGTGGAACGCATGCTCCTTCCCAACGACCTGCCTTTCTTTTACCGGCAAGAAAAGACCACCCTCGACAAGTCCGGCATCATCAACCCGGAACGCATCGAGGACTATATCGCCGAAGACGGTTATACTGCCCTCTTGCAAGCCTTGACAGAGATGTCGCCTGACCAGGTTATCCGCGAAGTCATGGACAGCGGCCTGCGCGGCAGAGGCGGCGGCGGTTTCCCCACTGGCTTGAAATGGAGCACAGTTTACAAGGCTGTTGGCGATCCCAAATACATCATCTGCAACGCAGACGAAGGCGACCCAGGAGCTTTTATGGACCGCTCCATCCTGGAAAGTGACCCGCACGCAGTGCTGGAAGGCATGGCAATCGCTGCATATGCCGTTGGCGCCAGCAAAGGGTATGTTTACGTGCGCGCGGAATACCCGCTGGCGATCAAGCGCTTGCGCAGCGCCATTCGCCAGGCGGAGCGCATGAACCTGCTGGGCAACGAGATCTGCGGCACGCCATTCAACTTTGTCGTCCAGCTGCGCCTGGGCGCCGGAGCCTTCGTCTGCGGTGAAGAAACCGCCCTGATCAACTCCATCGAGGGCATGCGCGGCACGCCCCGTCCGCGGCCGCCCTACCCGGCCGAAAGCGGCATCTGGGAAAAGCCAACCCTCATCAATAACGTGGAAACCCTGGCAAACATTCCCGGTATCATTCGCAACGGCGGCAAGTGGTTTGCCCGCATCGGCACCGAAAAAAGCAAAGGCACCAAAGTTTTTGCCCTGACCGGCAAGATCAACCACACCGGTCTGATTGAAGTGCCCATGGGCATCACCCTGCGTGAGATCATATACGACATTGGCGGCGGCATCCCCAACGGCCACAAATTCAAAGCCGTGCAGACTGGCGGCCCTTCCGGCGGCTGCATCCCCGAAGAATACCTGGACACCCCGGTCAGCTATGAATCATTGAACGAACTGGGTTCCATTATGGGCTCCGGCGGCATGATCGTGATTGACGACACCTCCAGCATGATTGACGTTGCCAAATATTTCATGGAATTTTCGATGGAAGAATCGTGTGGCAAATGTATCCCTTGCCGCACCGGCACCGCCCAAATCTACGATTTGCTCTGCAAATTCCTGGACGGCAAGGCCACCAAGCACGATCTGCATACGCTCGAAGACCTGTGCGACCTGGTCAAAAACACCAGCCTGTGTGGGCTGGGGCAATCGGCACCCAACCCGGTCATAAGCACCCTGCGTTATTTCCGCCACGAATATCTGGAAAAAATCCAACCCCAGGCCGAACCACCGGCTGAGAGCAAAACGGAGGTGGCAGCATGAGCCCCAATCGTATCATGACCCTTTTCATTAACGGCAAGCATGTCAGCGGCCTGGAAGGTGAAACCATCCTGCAGGTGGCGCGCGAGAACGACATCGACATCCCCACCTTGTGCAACCTGGACGGGTTATCCTCAACCGGCGCCTGCCGTTTATGCCTGGTGGAAATTAAAGGCTTCAACAAACTCCTGCCGGCCTGCGTAACTCACATCAGTGAAGGCATGGAAGTCACCACCGATTCCGAGAAATTGCAGAAGTACCGCCGCATGATCCTCGAACTGATCTTCTCGGAGCGCAATCATATCTGTGCCGTGTGTGTTTCCAACGGCCACTGCGACCTGCAAGACATGGCCCAGAAACTTGGAGTAACGCACATCACTTTCGACTACCGTAATCCGCAGATGCCAGTGGACGCTTCTCATGCCCATTTTGCCCTGGATCACAATCGCTGCATCCTGTGCACCCGTTGTGTGCGCGTCTGTGACGAAATTGAAGGCGCCCATACCTGGGACTTGAAAAACCGCGGGATCGACTCAATGGTTATTACCGACTTTAATGCTCCCTGGGGTGATTCTTCCACCTGCACCAGTTGTGGCAAATGCGTCAATGTTTGCCCCACCGGCGCCCTTTTTGAGAAAGGGAAATCTGTGGCTGAAATGGCCAAACGCCGTCAGTTCCTGCCCTATCTGGTAACCATGAGAAAAGTGAGCAACTAATGAAAAAGATTCGATTAGCAACTATCTGGCTGGATGGCTGCTCTGGCTGTCATATGTCTTTGTTGGATATTGACCAACGCCTGATCGACCTGGCCGACAAAGTGGAAGTGGTCTTCAGCCCGCTGGTGGATACCAAAGAATTCCCCAAAAACGTGGACATCACCCTGGTGGAAGGTGCGGTCAGCACCAACGAGGATGAAGAAAAGATCCGCAAGATACGCCAAAGCACCCGCATTCTGGCAGCCTTTGGTGACTGTGCCGTCACCGCCAATATTCCCTCCATGCGCAATCCTATAGGCGCCCAGAAAATGATGGAAGCTGTTTACCTGCAAAGCAATGCCATCCAGCCCCAAATACCCACCGTAGTTGTGCCCCGTTTGAATGAACGCGCCTTCCCCCTGCATACCTACGTCAAGGTTGACCTCTTCATCCCGGGCTGCCCGCCCTCAGCCGATACCATTTACTATGTCCTCACCGAACTGGTGGAAGGGCGCCTGCCAGACCTCACCCAGCTTTCCCGCTTTGGCGCTTAGGAGCAGTCATCATGAAAAAGACGATCACTATCGAAAACGTAACCCGCATTGAAGGCCACGCCAAGATCACTCTGCAGTTGGACAAGGAAGGCCGCGTTCAGGATGCCCAAATGCATGTGACCCAGGTGCGCGGTTTTGAAAAATTCATGGAAGGACGCCCCTTCTACGAGATGCCCTCCCTCACCGCCCGCACCTGTGGCATCTGTCCGGTCAGCCACGAGCTGGCAGCTGCCAAAGCCTGCGATCAGATCCTCTCGGTACGCATTCCCGAGACAGCCATCCTGCTGCGCCGCATCCTCAACTATGGGCAGATCATTCAGTCACACGCCTTGAATTTCTTTTACCTTTCTTCGCCAGATCTGCTCCTCGGCATGGATGCAGATCCCGCCCAGCGCAATTTCTTCGGTGTCATGAAACAATACCCCGAAATGGCGCGCGACGGCGTACGCCTGCGCCAGTTCGGCCAGCAGATCATTGAACGCCTGGCTAACAAACGCATCCACCCCGCCTGGGTGGTGCCTGGCGGGGTCAATAGTCCCCTCGAACCGGGTGCCCGCGAAGCGATTTTGGCCGACATTCCCGAAGTGCTGCAAATCATCCGCCGCACCATTGATAGCTTCAAGGGCGAACTGGATAAATACCAGGATTACATCCGCACGTTTGCCAACTTCCCCAGTCTGTTTCTTGGGCTGGTCAGCAAAGATGGCAGCCTGGAGCATTACCACGGCCGCATCCGCGTGGTCACTGCCCGCGGCAGTGTTTATGCCGACCAGCTTGACCCGGAAGATTACCAGGACTACATCGGCGAAGCCATTGAACCCTGGACCTTTCTCAAATTCCCCTATTACAAACCGATGGGCTATCCTGAAGGCATGTATCGGGTGGGGCCGCTGGCCCGTTTGAACATCGCCAATCAGTGCGGCACACCTCTGGCTGACCAGGAATTGGCCGAATTTCATTGTCTTGATCTGGGGGCTGTACTCAGCTCCTTCCACTATCACTACGCCCGTTTGATCGAGGTGCTGTACTGCATTGAACAAGTCGAAATGCTGCTCAACCACCCCAACATTCTGGATCGCAACGTGCGCGCCATTGCCGGC
Source organism: Anaerolineales bacterium (assembly GCA_020060485.1). Next base: position 28,668 of record JAGVAB010000174.1, on the reverse strand, counting down.
GTCAATCACCTGGAAGGCATCGGTATGACCGAAGCCCCGCGCGGCACCCTGGTACACCATTACAAAGTCAACCAGGACGGTTTGGTGGAATGGGCCAACATGATCATTGCATCGGGTAATAACAACCTGGCCATGAACAAGGGCGTCTTGCAGGTGGCCCGTAATTATGTGCGCGGCGACAAGCTGCAGGAAGGTATGCTCAACCGGGTGGAAGCTGTGGTACGCGCTTTCGACCCCTGCCTGGCCTGCTCCACCCATGCCGCCGGGCAGATGCCGCTCAACATTGAACTGTACTCCGCTGATGGTGACAAACTGGACGAACTGACCCGAGGCTAGAAAATGACGAAAGTGCTGGTGATCGGATACGGTAACCCGCTACGCAGTGACGACAGACTGGGCTGGCAGGCCGCGCAACGCCTTGAAGCTCTCCTGCAGAGCCAGACCCAGGTTGAAGTATGTGCCTGTCAACAGCTCACCCCTGAACTGGCAGGAAAACTATGCGCAGTCGAACTTGCCATCTTCATCGACGCCAGCATCGACCAGCCTCCCGGTGTGCTGAACTGCGCGGCAGTGCAGCCAGACGAGAACCTGCCTGCGCAGTTCAGTCACGATTTCACTCCGGCCAAACTGCTGGCATTCACCGAATTGCTGTATGCCAGCACCCCTCAGGCCTTTCTTGTATCGATTGGCGCGGAAACCTTTGCCCTCGGCGAGACTCTCTCGCCCGCAGTTAAAGCGGCGCTGCCAGACCTGCTTACCAGGGTGGAAAATCTGGTCATCTCCGCGCTTGAAAAAGCAGCGCCAGCCCTTTGATTGCACCTTCCAACCTTTGCCAGCTCCCGGCGGTGGCTCCCCGGGGGCTGGCGGTTTTAATGCTTCAATCGAAAAAATGGTATAACTGTTTTCAGGTATCAACAGCAATGGCCGTACCCTTGACCACCCGGCGATCTTCCAAAAAATTGCCGCAGTGATAAATGAATATCTGTTAATGGAAGATACAACATACTATGGAACAACACAACATTCTTTTTGCGCTTGGATTAACGGTCTTTGCCGGGCTTTCGACAGGCATTGGCAGCCTGATTGGATTACTCTCCAAGAAATTCAACCCCAAATTCCTTGCCGGTTCGCTGGGCTTTTCGGCTGGCGTGATGATCTATGTTTCCATGATCGAGATTTTCGTTAAGGCAAAGGACTCTTTGACCCTGGTATTTGGCGAGAAGCAGGGCTATGTCTACACTGTGATCGCTTTTTTTACCGGCATCGCCTTGATCGCCCTGATCGATAAGCTCATCCCCTCTGCCGAAAACCCTCATGAACCCAAGAATATCGAATCTCATGAGAAAACAGATGACGAGAATAAACACAAATTGATGCGCATGGGGTTGTTTTCCGCCCTTGCCCTAGCCATTCACAATTTCCCTGAAGGCCTGGCGACCTTCATGAGCGGGCTGGCCGATCCTGCCCTGGGCATCAGCATTGCTGTCGCCATCGCCATCCACAATATCCCGGAAGGACTGGCGGTTTCCGTCCCCATATTCTATGCCACCAAGAGCCGCAAGAAAGCCTTCATCCTCTCTTTCCTTTCCGGTCTTGCAGAACCAGTTGGCGCATTGATCGGCTATTTCCTGCTGCGCTCGATCTTCAATGACTCCATGTTTGGCCTAGTCTTCGCCAGCGTGGCCGGCATCATGATTTACATCTCGCTCGACGAACTGCTGCCGACAGCAGAAGAATACGGCGAGCACCATATTGCCATCTGGGGCTTGGTTGGCGGCATGGCCGTGATGGCCATCAGCCTGCTGTTGTTTGTGTAATACGCAAACATCTCATCATAAGCCTGCGAGTTCATCGCAGGCTGTGTTTATTTTCCATATAGCCAATAAGTTATAATTAACGGGCCGATCTCTTATCAATCACAGCCCAACCCATGAAACCAGACGACACCACCCTGCAAGACCTCCGTTCGCTGTTGGAAAAATCCCAGAACTTCGCCATCTACCGGCTGGCGGTGGATGCTGCGCACCCCTATGGCGGGACGGTGAGCATGGTCAGCCCCTCGATCAGCGACATCATCGGGATCAGCGACCCGCAGGATTATGGCTCGTGGTTCCGCTATGTACACCCGGAAGATATCCGTCGCGTTCTGGCGGCCAATCAGCAGGCCTTTGAAACCGGCACGGCGTTTGACGAGTCGGCGCGCATCTTCAACCCCCGCAAGAATACCTGGTGCTGGGTACGCATCCTGACCACACCGGTGGTGGATGAAAGCGGAACACTGACCCACTTTAACGGCCTGCTGATCGACATCAGCCAGCAAAAACACGCCGAAGAACGCCTGCGCCAGCAGATCGAATTTGAGGCCCTGGTGACCAGCCTTTCCACCCGCTTCATCAATCTTAAACCGCACCAGATTGATGGCGGCATTAACGATGCCCTCAAGACCATTGGCGAATTCACCAACGTTGACCGTTGTTATGTGTGCCATTTTTCTGCAGGCGACAACACAATGCAAGTCAGCCATGAATGGCATGCTGCCGCTATCGCCTCCCTGCAGGAGATCATGCCAAACCTGACGCAGGACAAATTGCCCTGCCTGACTGGAAGCATCCATCGCGGCCAGATCGTGCACTTGCCGCAGTTGGACACGCTGCCAGCCGATGCCCGGCTGGACCGCAAGGAGCTGAACAGCCACGGCATTCAGTCCTTACTGCTGGTACCGATGATGTATCAGCTGCAAGCGATCGGTTTCCTCGGCTTTGATTCGGTCAAGGCACAAAAGACATGGACAGATGACAGCATCAACCTGCTCAAGATCGTCAGCGAGCTGTTTGTGAATGCCTTGCAGCAAAAACGCTCACAGGAAGAAATTGCCTATGCCTACCAGACCCTCGAAGCCCGCGTCGCAGAGCGCACGCGTGAATTGCAGGTGCTGCTTGACTTCGCCTCGGCCACCAATAGCTCGCTCAGCCTCGACAGCATGCTGGAAACAGCCCTGGAACAGTTGGTGAGCTTGATCGACGCCAGACGGGCGGCTGTCATGCTGCGTGACTCGGTCACCGGCCAGCTTGAGATCCGCGCCTACAGCCCGGCCGGAACAGCCCCTCCCGAAGAGCTGCTCAAACTCAATCTGGCTGGCGGCCAGGTGATCGAAACCGGCAAACTGGCTTTTATGACCAGCCCTGCCGGAGAAAGCGTACTGCTGCCCCTGCGTGCTCGCGGCGAGGTGATCGGCGCGCTGGGCATCAGCGGTCAGCCGCACAATCCTTTCAGCGAAGACTACCACCCCCTCTTTCAGTCCATCGCCGACCGTTTGGCAATTGCCGTTGAAAATGCCCTGCTTTACCAGCAAGCCGAGGTCAACGCAGCTGTGACCGAGCGCAACCGCCTGGCGCGCGACCTGCACGACGCCGTCACCCAAACCCTCTTTTCGGCCAGCCTGATCGCCGATGTTCTGCCGGATATCTGGCAGAACGCACCCGAGCAGGGGCTGAAGTTGCTGAGTGAAATCCGTCAGCTCAACCGCGGCGCCCTGGCCGAGATGCGTACCCTGCTGCTAGAGCTGCGCCCTCAGGCCTTGCAGGAAGCCCAGCTTGAGAACTTGCTGCACCAGTTGGCCGAAGCCGGCATGGGCCGCCTGGGTGTGCCAGTTACGGTCAACATTGAAGGACTATGCCAGTTGCCACCCAATGTCAAGATCGTCATGTACCGCGTCGCCCAGGAAGCTCTTAACAATATTGCCAAACATGCCCAGGCCACGCATGTCGTGATAAACTTGTTCTGTTTTGGCGGCCATTCCACGGCCGGAAAAACCTCGCTCAAGCTGGAGATCGTGGACAACGGCCGCGGCTTTGACCCGGCAACTGTTCCCCCCGAGCATCTGGGGCTGCGCATCATGCGCGAACGCGTGGAATCGATCGGCGGCAAATTTGCGGTCACCAGTCAGCCGGGTAAAGGTACCCGCTTGACTGTCACCTTGAAAATTGCTGACCAGTGAGCATCCAACCTCCCAAGGATTGTCGTGCGATCAGCAAAATTCATCAATCCAATCCGCGGAATTTTTTAGCAAACAGGAAGAAACCTGATGAACCCAGTAGAAGAAGCGATCAAAGTATTGATCATCGATGACCACGCCATGGTGCGGCGCGGCCTGGCCACCTTCCTTATGGCCCGCCCCGAACTGGAACTGGTCGGCGAGGGCAGCAACGGCGAAGATGCCTTGCGCCTGTGCCAGACACATCAGCCGGATGTGGTCTTGATGGACCTGCTGATGCCCGGCATGGACGGCGTGACAGCTACGCGCATTATCAGCCAGCGCCACCCTGCCATCAAGGTTATTGTCCTCACCAGCTTCCAGGAGGAGGACTTGATCCGCAAGGCCCTGCAAGCCGGGGCAATCAGCTATCTGCTGAAGAACGTCTCTGCCATCGAGCTGACCAAAGCCATCCAGTCTGCCCATGCCGGATTCTCCACCCTCACCCGTGAAGCAATGGAAGCGCTGGCTCATCCCGCCAGCGACCCGCCAGCCGATGAGCTGATCGCCGCCCTCACCCAGCGTGAACTGGAAGTGCTTGCCCTGATGGTCGAAGGCCTGACCAATCCCGAAATCGCTGAGCGCCTGGTGGTCAGCCGCTCCACGGTCAAGGCCCATGTCAGCAACATCCTTGCCAAGCTGAATGCTGCCAACCGCTCCGAAGCCGTCTCGATCGCACTGAAACACAAATTGGTAGCATAGATATTTCGCTTTCCCAACAGGTTTGCATTTCATTAGATCATCTTCGCAACAAATGAAAACCGACAGATCGGGACAGGTTCAACGAAGCGAACCTGTCCGCCCCGCCGGCAGAAAAAACAACGCATTAACTTCTCATTCGACTTCGATAATTTCACCCCCACCTGAATATCCCCCACATGGCCTAGTCCAAAGTTCCCCACCTGCCTGATGCACACGGGGAACTTTATCGTTAAGATAGCATTATGAAAAGTTTCAATGCCCTGACCCCGCGTCAACACTTTTTGAAAGGAGGTGCAGAAATGCCAACCAGTTTAAAAGTCTTCATCGCCGACGACCAGCCCAAAGTACGCCTTGCATTGCGCGTTTCGCTGGAATGTCAAAGCGATATGGTAGTGATTGGCGAGGCGGTTGATGCCATCGACATGCTCACCCAGCTTAAATCGCTGCACCCCAATGTGCTGTTGATGGATTGGGAACTGCCCGGCCTGGCCGGCAGCACCCTGTATGCCCTGCGGGTCATCCTGCCGGAGGCGGCGATCATTGCCCTCTCCAGTCACCCGGAAAACCAGCGCCTTGCCCTGGGGTTTGGCGCCAGCGCTTTTGTCAATAAAAGCGCCCCGCCCGAAACCCTCTTGCAGACCCTCAAGCATCTCAACCACTGGCATCTGCAAGCCGTACCTGCTGCTTAGCAAACCATCGCGCGGATTGGTCTTCCCACACGCCTGTTGGCCTTCATTTGTTGCCGATCAAGATTTGACCATACACACCAGCCACATGCGGCCGGCCAGGACATGCCGTGCGAAGAAAAGATGCCCGAATTTGACATGCAATTGCTGTCACGCAGCCTGAAAGACGGGCTGCGCATTGAAAACTAATAATCAAAATGAAATGAACCGGTTGGCGCTTTCCCCAAAAAAGAAACGCCAGCTTGAGGAAAAAGAAAATGTTAGCGAAGATGAAACACACCTATCATGAATTCCCGCGCCACTTCTGGGTGCTGGTCGGCGCAGCCTTCATCGACCGGCTGGGCGGCGGCCTGGTCTTTCCCTTCTTTGCCGTCTATATTACCCAGCGCTTTGGGGTCGGCATGACCCAGGTTGGCCAGCTGTTTGCCCTCTTCTCGGTAACCGGCATGATCGGCGGCACCCTGGGCGGCGCCATGGCCGACAAATTTGGCCGCAAAAAAATGATGATCTTCGGCCTGGTGTTCAGCGCCATCACCATGCTGCTGTTTGGTCTGGTGGACAGTCTGGCCTTGCTGTTCCTGGTCAGCGGAACAGTCGGTCTGCTGGCCGACACCGGGTTTCCAGCCCATCACGCCATGGTGGCCGACCTGCTGCCGGAAGAGAAACGCGCCGAAGGCTTCGGCATCATGCGCGTGGTGGCTAACCTGGCCATCACCATCGGCCCGCTGATTGGCGGCCTGATCGCCACCCGCTCCTTTATGGCCCTGTTTATTCTGGACGCCATCACCAGCACCATCATGGCAATCATCGTGTTTGTCAAGCTGCCGGAAACCAAACCACAGGCTGCCCCCGAAATGGAGAAGCAAAGTCTGCTGGAAACCATCTCCGGCTACCGCAAGGTACTGAAAGACGGCTTGTTCCTGTCCTTCATCGGAGCGCAGATGTTGATGGTCATCGTCTACATCCAGATGAACTCGACCTTGCCAGTTTACATGAACTCGGTTCTGGGCATGGCCCCCACCGCTTATGGAACCCTGTTGAGCATGAACGCCGGCATGGTGGTGCTGTTCCAGTTCTGGATCACCCATCGCATCAAGAACTTCCGCCCGATGGCGGTCATGGCTGCCGGCACCCTGCTGTATGCCATCGGCTTCAGCATGTTCGGCTTCACCTCTGCCTACGGCTTATTCATCCTGGCCATCGTCATCATCACCATCGGCGAAATGCTGGTCAGCCCGGTTTCGCAGGCTCTGGTAGCCGAGTTTGCCCCTGAAGACATGCGCGGCCGTTACATCGCCATGAACGATTTTTGCTGGATCATTCCGCACGCCATCGGCCCGTTGGGCGCCGGCCTGCTCATGGACAACGCCAGCCCGCTGTGGGTCTGGAAGATCGCAGGCATGATCGCCCTGGGAGCCGTGGTCAGCTTCCTGCTGCTCAACAGCGGTATGGAACGCCGCCGCCGCAAAAACAAAACCCGGGTGGAACACACGCCGCTGGGCAGTGCAGTGGCCGAGACGGTCTAAAAAACAGCCTCCTGCGAAAGATTCGCAGGAGGCTGTTTTAATTTTGCTATTCCCAAATCAGCTGATCAATAGATCCCTATCTTCATAACAACCCGCTGTCCACCAGCCAGTAGTAGATCAAATAAGCTCCCGCCCCCAGCACAAACAGGGCGCTGAAGCGCTGCACGTGACCGGCAGCCCTATCCAGCCAGCGCAGCATGGCCTGGCGAAAGAAAGCTGCCCCCAGCACCACCGCCACCACCACAACCCCCATGCCGAGAGAATATCCCACGAATTGACCGGCCGAATTGAGCAGATCTTCCCCGGCAAGAGACGTGCCGACCACCACCAGAAAAATGGGCAGCGAACAGCTCAAAGAGCTGACCGCATAAACGATTCCAAACAGGAAGGCATTCCAGTTGGTTGGCTTGGGTGTGATCCGCAAACGCCGCAGAGCCGGGATGCCCAGCTCGCGCTGCGTCAGAAGAAGCACCAGACCAAGGATCACCATTGCAGCGCCAATCAGCAGGCCCAGGGTCTTGAATGCCCCCGTCAGCCAGCGCCCACCCAGCGAAAGCAGCAAACCCACACTCAAAAAGACAACCACGAATCCCAGGGTCACCATGCCAGCCCGCAGCAGGCTTTTCAGCAGCTGTGAAGAACGGGCAGCACCTTCCTGCTCGTCACGGCCTTTCAATTGGGAAAAGGCAAAGGAAGGCAAAAGCAAAACCCCGCACGGGTTAACGCTGGCCACCATACCCGCCCCAAAGGCATAGCCAAAGGGCAGCAGCAAAGCCAGGTTGGCAACCCCGGCTTCAATCCCGTCGCGATAGCTGACCAGCACAAAGAGCGCTGCCACCACAGCCAGCATCGGCAGGAGCAGGCCAAGCGCAACCTTCCAGCTCGTGTGCTTTTTTTCCGGCATCCCCAGGTTGAAGTTCACCCCTTCAGGTTTCATCCTCTCCTCCTGTGAACTGCTCTGAGCGTGTCACGTTGCCATCCTTTTCGGTCATTGCAACAAGCCCAGGATCTGTTCCTCGATTTGAGCCGCCGAGAGCAAGCCCCCGCGTTGGAATTGTAAGCTGCCATCTGGCAGGAAGAATTGCAGAGCAGGCGTGCCAAATACCTGATACGTCCGCAGCACATCCCCATCCGACAGGCTGCCGGCCGGAATTGTCACACCCAGATTGGTGAGCATGGCTATGCCGTCCTGCTCTGAACCCAGACCCACATATGGCCCAATATCTACCAGAACAAAGTTCACCCGGTCACCATATTGCTCATACATCGTCTGCAATTCAGGAAGTTCCTTGCGGCACAAAGAGCAGAGACCGGCAAAATAATTCACCACCACCGGTTTGCCCGCCATAAATACAGTAGAGAGTAAAACCGCATCGTTTCCATAGCTCTCCTGGCCTTGATACAGTTTGACCTCAAAATCCCTCGGCAGGCTGACTTGGTCCACCATCAAGGCAGGTGCATTCATCACCGGCGCTGCTGCTTCAAGTGTTTCGATGGCAGCCGGGCTGTCATCCAATACCAGGGCTGCCGGCGCTTCAATCTGCGGCACCTCCGATACGATTTGCGTTATCGCCTGCGGCGCACAAGCGGACAGGATAATTGCGCCTATGATTAAAACCCAACCGGTTTTTTTTCGCATTCCTAACCTCCTCGGTGATCACCCATCTATGATGAATTAGATAAACTCAATGTTCTTATTCTTACTTTTAGTATCGTTTTTGTCTTTATTAATATCTCCCCCTGGCCGTATTTCGAGGCTGCATTGCGCCATACGCCCATATTCCCGTCAAGCGCCCGGGTTAACACCAGTTCTTTTAAACCCCTTGCCTGAATCCCCCTCACCGTCCCACAGGACAAAAAAGACCAGCGTTGAAAGCTGGTCTTTTGGTTATCATCATGGAGAATGCAAAACAACCCAGGGTCAATCCTGCTCATCATCCAATTGTTTCAATGCATCCAGCAGGGCTTCAAATTCCTCACGGCAGGGGCCACAGCGGTGCAAATGATCCTGCACCAGGGGCATGGCCTCTTCGGCAGGCTTGCCTGCCAGCACCATCTCGGCGAAGAAGTCCAGTTCTTCAAAGCACTGGTCGCAATCCATCTCTTCAGGCTGCGTATCCACGATCGCCCGTACGATTTGTTTGAGGAATTGGGGTTCTAGTTTCATTTGTTCATTTCCTGTATATTGTAGACAACCACTAAAACAAAGTTCTTACCCGCCCGAAAAAACATCCAGTATCTCATGCGGCGAATACCCTTCTTCTTCCAGACGGTCTCTGAGGCGCTGGCGGGCATCGTGCAGCATTTTATACAAGGCATTGCGATTGGTTCCCAAACGCTCTGCCACCTCGGCCAGCGGCATGCCGCCCTTGACAATCGCCAGAATGACCTGCTGCTGGCGGGACGTCAGCTCAGTAGCGATCAGGCGCTCCACAACCGACATCACCTCACGCTGATAGGTTTGCTCTTCAGGGGATTTCCCATCATCAGTCAGTACTTGGGGGGTAAAATCCAGGCTGGCATCTTCTGGCACCAGGTCTTCCAGGGCCACTTCTTCCCAGCGTTTGCGGCGCAGTTCGGTCAAAGCCAGGCGCACGGCAATTTTGGTGGCCCAGGTGGTGAAGCGGCTTTCCCCGCGGAAGCTGTCCAGATTGTCCAGGATACGCAGCAAAGCCTCCTGAGCCGAATCTTCAATTAATGGGTCCAGGCGATTTTGATCCACCCGTCCTGCCAAAGCATAACGCAGCCCGCGCTGCAAGTAAGCCCTTAGGTGTTGCAATGCCTCATTGTTATCTGGGGCTTGCAATTTCTCAAGCCACTCCTGATTGGTAAATTCGCTCATACCCCATCCCTCCATCCGCAAGCTCATGCCCGGGGACGGATCCTCTTTTTTTCAATTGTTTTTCAGGACTTGTTAAAGTGTACCCCAATCATTCTGGCGGCGCAATTATATCGTTAAAAACCCGCATGACATAAAAGCAGCAGCGCAATTCTGGCGCTGCTGCCCAAGTGCCAAAGTATTGGCTGGAATAACCCTAATCGTGGAAAAGGATCTCCAGTAAGGTTCCCAGATGGTCCTTGCCCGCCAATGTCTGCAAATCATAGACTTCGGTAAAACCGCAGTTTCGACAGGAAACGAATGCATAGCGATGCGCCTGTATCTCCATCAACCTTGACAAGCCCGTTCCGGACATTGCCAGGCGTTCCACTTTCGCTCCCCTGTTGCCGCATTTTACACACACAAAAGCCTGTTCCAGCATCCCTTCAACGTTCTTTCGGCTCATCGACCAGTCTCCTTTCGTAACCGCTGTCTTGCGGCCACTGTAAACTTCTCTCAGTCTGCCGCCCGCCAGACGGTAACCTGTGCATCAACAAACTGGTAACCCAGGGTACGCATCACCGAAATGCGATGGTGGCCGTCTCGGACAAAATACTCACTGCCCACCTGGATCAGCTCTACGGCAGGCAGACTGTGTCCAAGCAAACATTCCTGCGCAATATGTACCCAGCGCGAGCGGTTCTTTTCAGTGAGTGGATTAAAGATTGAATCGAAATCGTTGCTGCGGCTTTCGCTGCCGCAAATCCTGTTCAATTCCACCGCCTGAATCCCCTTGCTGTAACTGTTTTCCAGCTCTCTTTGCGAAACATCCCGCGAAAGATTGCGCAGGGTGTAACAGCGTTTCAAAAATCTGCAGAAGAATTTCCGTCGTTTGGCTTTGCGTTCCACCTTGCGGTAAAGTTCCTGTGCCACAAAATGTGCCCGGACTTCGTCTTTATAGCGCAATTGGTCACGCCGGCTTGCGCCTTCAATATATTTTTCATTCATGATCGGCAACATGATATTCTCCTTGTCTTTTGCACTGATCATCGCCAAATATCCGCAGATTAACTTTACCCTCGAAGCATGCCGCTCACATCATGCACATGGTGAATATGGTTCTCGTCCATCTGGGGGATTTCTTCCCCGGTCACCCGGACCCGCTGCCGAATATCCTCTTGATATACGCCATAAACTGAATTGGGTCGCGCAGCATTCAAGCTACACCTTGCAAAGCGCAATGCACAATTCGATCAATCAAACCGACACCCCGACCAACCCGGTGTACGGTTTGATAAAAAGAGCAGACGGGGAAATCCGTCTGCTCTGAATACTGCATGCTGTAAGGATGGGATGCTTACAAAGCCAGCCCTCTGGCGCGCAATTCATCCTTGACCTCTTCGTACATCGCCAGCCATTCCGGTTTGGGCTTGACGGTCTTAAGGTCATACACTTCCGTAAAATGCTTGCCAATTGGACGCTTGTCCAGTGTGTCTTTGTATTTGTCAACCAGCCAGGTCACCAGCTCATCGGCCTGTTTGCGCGGCATGCCCGCCGCAGCATGACCAACTTCAGCCATGAAACGCGCCTCCAGGCCGGAAACATTGCCATTGTGTACCCCGGCATTCGAGCGCGGGCCAATCATGGCGCAGGTGCCCGAGGCAGCGCCCATCACGGTCATGGCTGCCACTTCGTAAAGCAATTCCTTTGTCCCTGGACCATTAACAGGGGTTAGCACCATGTCTGTCATCAGGCGGCTGTTGCGGGCCAAACCCTGGTGGGCAACACTGATCGAGCGCAGGATCTCGGGCGTGGTATCGTTGCCATAGAAAGGATGCGCCGGAGAAACCGAGTGGGTATTGGTCATGTACATCATTTGCAGCATGATCATGCCGGTTACGATGGCGATCGCCACACCTTCGCTGCCGCCAACCGTGCCGCCATAGATGGTATTGTAGAACGAGTGAATGATGCTGCCCGTGCGGATCAGGTGAGTCAGCTTGGACAATGAGCCATAATCAGTCTTGAACTCGGAGATCATGGCAATGTGATGCCAGTCATAACGGCTAAAGCCGCCATAAGACGTGGCTGAAATTTCCGAAAGTTCGGAAACTGCGTTCTCCACACAGCCCACAGCCATGCCTGGCCGGCCAGCCCGCACCCTGGCGGCCTTGGTCAGCTCGTACTCATGCCAGCCGCTGAGGATCTCCCAGGCCGACCGGCTGCGAATATCACGGCCATAAATGCTTTCCAGGGTGCAGTTGATCATCGTATCAACCAGCGATTCCTGGGCATAAGATTGATGAACTTCCAGGTAAATATCCTCTGGCAGAACAGTGCCAACCCCACCGCCTTTGATGGTCATGTGCTGGGTATCTTCGATCTTGCGCTTGCGCTCGGTGTGCAGGTCGGGTCGTTCACCATAGGTCACTTCAGTGGGTGCCAGAGCCAGTGCGGCGTCAATTTCCTGACCGCTGAACAAAACCTGCCGTGAGGTGGTTACACAGAACGCCCCCAATCGCTCGGCCACTGCCCGCCCGGCGGCATAGATGCGGTCAGCCAGGTCGTCATCATCCGGCACCAGTGTCCCGTTCAGTCGCTTGAAATCAATGTCGAATTCCTTTTGTGCCTTGCGGATCTCGCCCGGCACCATCAACATATCCCATTTTGATTCCTCAATGATCGGGCCGCTTTCCACCCGGTCTAAAATATCCAGTAAACGTGTGGTATTGTACATGGGGTTCCTTCCCTTTACGCCTTCATGATCGAACGGCAGATCTCAACAGCTTCCACTGCATCCCGGCCATAACCGTCAACATCGTTCCTGTCCACCCATTGCTGGGTGACCGCCGCACCACCCACAATGATCTTGAATTGTTCGCGAATACCAAAACCTGCCAGCAATTTGGAAACATCCGAGATATACGGCACTGAAGGTGTCAACAAGGCAGACATGGCAATGATGTCTGCCTTCTCACTCTTGGCCGCTTCGATGAATTTCTGCGGAGCATTGTCGGTGCCCAGGTCAACCACTTCAAAGCCATTCACCTGCAGCATTAAGGCCACCATATCCTTGCCAATATCATGCAGATCACCCTGGCAGGTGCCAATTACCACTTTGCCCATGCTGCCGCTGCCAGTATGGGTCGCCTTGATGGCGGGCTCGAGCACCTTCTCCTGAATCTGCTTGATCACCATTCCAGCCACCATTAACTCCGGCAGGAAGATCTCCAGCTTGGCGAACTGGTCGCCAACTTCTTCGACCACCGGGCTGATAACTTCCTGAAAAAATTCCACAGGGGTGATCCCCTCATCCAGTGCTTGTTGAGTCACGGGAATTCCAATTTCCGCGCCATCGTAATCGGCCACGGCTTCTCTGATCTTTGCCTGAAGTTCCTGAATCTTATCCTGTGAGATCGTCATTTTGTCCTCTCCATACCAACATTGGTTTAATATAGACAGCGATTACCGCTCTCCTTTGACATATGCTTTTCCTAGCGCAGCCGGTTCTTCGTTACCCTTGGCGCGCTTCAACAAAACAAGGATGGTCAACACATAAGGCAGCATCAATAAAAATTCATAGGGGACGGTCTGTGCGCCGCGATCCACCTGGCTCAGAGCCTGAATGCGGTATTGCAATGAATCTGCCAACCCAAACAACAATGACCCAAGCAGGGCCCGCCCCGGATAACGCCAGCGGGCGAAGATGACCAGAGCCACCGCAATCCAGCCTTTCCCGGCCACGATACCTTCCCGGAAAAGCGTAAGCTGCACAACGGTCAACACCGCCCCGGCCAAACCCACCAGGCCAGAACCCAGGATGATGGCTGCGTAGCGAGTGCGCTCCACACTGATGCCAGACGTTTCAGCAGCTGCCGGGTTCTCTCCCACCGAACGGATCTTCAAGCCCCAGGTGGTTTTGAACAGAAAATACCAGACTATCAAAACCAGCAGTCCGGCCATATAAACCGTGGGTACCTGCTTGAACAATACATCGCCTACCACTGGTATCTTGCTTAATAAGGGGATTTCCAATGGCTTGAGGCCCACTACCCGTTCACTCAATGTCGAAAATGCCTGACGATACAAATAATTTGAAAGCCCGACGCCAAATACGACCAGGGTGATACCGCTGATGATCTGGTCCGCCCGTAAAGTAACGGAAAGAGCGGCCATGATCAACCCCATCAACATCCCGGCCAGCATACCCGCGGCCAGACCGATCCAGGTGCTCCATTCGCTCCCTTGCGGGATCAGCGGATGGGTCTTGAAATAAAAGGCTGTCATAAAGCCCGTCACCGCCCCGATGGACATGATCCCTTCCAGCCCCAGGTTGGTAACCCCCGAGCTTTCAGTGATGATCTCGCCCAAAACAGCGATCAGGATCGGTACTGCCAGCCGGATGCCGGCATTAAGCAGCGAAATCAAGAACGCCCATTGCAGGATCAATTCCCAATTCATGCGTTCATCCTCCTTCTCACCAGGGCATCCACTGCCAGCACGGACAACACAATGATGGCCTGAATGGCGTCTGCCAGTGAAACCGGCAGGCCGTAGACCACATGCATAGCTTCCGAGCCGATGATCAACGCCGCAAAAAAGATTGCCGCCACGGTAACTCCGACAGGATTCATCCGGCCCAGCAAAGCGACCAGAATGGCGCTAAAACCATAGCCTTGTGATATGCCGGATTTCAACCGGGTATGCAAGGTAGCCACCTCAATAATGCCTGCCAGACCGGCGATGCCGCCGCTCAGAACCAGCACAAAGATGATGATCTTCTCCACCTGCACGCCGGCGTATCGGGCCACTGACGCCCGAGAGCCAACCGCCCGCACCCGAAACCCCAGCGGTGTTGACCACAACAGGACATAAATGATGGGTACCAGCACCAGGGTGATCAAAACACCCAGGTGAACGCGTGTGCCGAACAACAAAGGCAGTCTGGTCACTCTGTCAAACTGGGCACTCATCGGTAAATAACCGCCAGGTTCCTGCAAGGGGCCGCGTGCCAGGTATTCCATCAACAAAATGGCAATATAGTTCAACATCAAGGTTGAGATGATCTCGTTCATGCCGGTCTTCACTTTGAGCATGGCCGGGATCCATCCCCAAATCATTCCACCAACCACAGCCGCCAGCAGCATGACCGTGATCAACAAAGGGCGAGGCAGGTCGGTCAGATACAATGCAACAACACCGCCAAATAAAGCACCCATGTAATACTGACCTTCAGCGCCAATGTTCCAGATTTTGGCCCGAAATGCCGTGGTCAAACCCAATGCAATCAAAAGCAATGGCCCGGCTTTCAGTACCGTCTCTGTAAATTGACGCTGGCTGCCAAACGCGCCCTTGAACATGGTTTGGTAAGCACTCAACGGGTCTGCGTTTGCCAGAAGGATCAAAAAGACGCCAATCACCAAACCGATCAAACACCCCATGATCGGCGCACCGATCGAGAGAAGAACATGTGAAAGGCGCTTCTCCTGGCTGTCTTCCAAGGTTTTGCTCATACCGAAACTCCTGTACCCACAATTTCGCAAGGAGGAAGCTCCTTGCCGCCAGCCATCATCATCCCGATTTCAAACACATCAGCCTGGCTGCTGTCCACCATGCCCACAATCCGGCCTTCATACATCACCGCAATTCGATCAGACAGGGTCATGATCTCCTGTAATTCTGTGGAGAACAACAGGATCGCAACCCCTGCATCACGTTGGGCGATCAGCTGCCGGTGAACATATTCGATGGCACTCACATCCAGACCACGCGTTGGCTGGGCGGAGATCAATACCCGTGGCTGGCGGGCCAATTCACGCGCCAGGATCATCTTCTGCGCATTGCCGCCGGATAATTTACCTGCCGCCAATTCCACCGACGGCGTACGCACATCAAACGATTGCACCAGTTCTTCCGCCTGCTGGCGGATGGCCTTCCAATCTAACCAACCGCGTTTGGTGAAAGGCTTTTCACCTATACGCTGCAGCACCAAATTCTCGGCGATGCTGAAATCAGACAGTAAACCCATGCGATAGCGGTCCGAAGGAATGTGCGCCAGACCACAGCAGCCCACTTCACGCGGGGAGGAATTGGTCACATCCTTGCCACAGATGGTCACCTGCCCGCGGGTTGCCTTGCGCAATCCGGCAATCACCTGCTCCAGCTCGGATTGGCCGTTGCCAGCCACACCAGCAATGCCAAGGATTTCGCCCGCTCGCACATCCAGATCAATGTCATACAACGCTTGTAATTCACGATCATCATTGGCACATAATCCCTCAATTTTTAAGACCATCTCTTGGGGTTGCGCCGGGGATTTGGAAACCTGTAAGATCACATCGCGCCCAACCATCATGCATGCCAGACCTTTTTGCTCGGTCAATCTGGCCTCCACGGTGTCGATAACCCTCCCATCCCGCAATACCGTGATGCGGTCGCTGACTGCCAGCACCTCATTCAGCTTGTGCGAAATGAAGACAACCGACTTGCCTTCTCTGGTCAAAACGCGCAATATTTCAAGGAGTTGTTCGGCTTCCTGGGGAGTCAATACCGCGGTTGGCTCATCCAGGATCAGGATTTCTGCGCCGCGATACAGGGCTTTTAATATCTCAACCCGCTGCTGCTCCCCCACCGAAAGGGTCCATACTTCAGCGTCCGGATGAATCGATAAGCAATAACGATCTGACAAGGCCTTCAGGCGGTCATACACCGCTTTTTGATCCTCAATGCGAGGTTCCCGCGGGGAATGCTGCCCCAGAATGATATTTTCCGCCACTGTGAACCGCTGCACAAGCATGAAATGCTGATGAACCATGCCCAAACCTTGGGTAATCGCATCCCGCGCAGACTTGAACTGAACAGGCTTGCCGTTGAGCAGGATTTCCCCCGCTTCCGGTTCGTACAAGCCATACAATACATTCATCAGGGTCGTCTTGCCAGCGCCGTTTTCACCTAGCAGGGAATGAATTTCCCCTTTACGCAGTTCGAAATCCACACCGTCATTCGCCACAACGCCAGGGAATTTCTTGACGATACCCCGCATTTCCAGAATGGTTTCGTTTACTTGGTTCAAGGTCACATCCTTTTTACAAAGTTTTCCGATTTGCGGCGTCCCCGTCGTCTTGGGGACGCCGCATTCTGTTACAGTCTATTCTTATTCAGGCACAAACTCAACAACCAGCTCACCGGCTGCAATGGCCTTGAAGGCAGCTTCAGCGGCTGCGATGGCTTCCGCCGGGATCTTGCTCTTCAAACCTTCATTATAGTTATACAGCATGGCGCCATCTGCGACACCATAGCGATAGAAAGGATTGTCAAAAGTGCCGGACATGGTCATGTTCAACATATCAGCAAACATGGGTTCCAGGTTCCAGATCAGGTTCACCAGCACGACATCCGGACCATTTTCGGTCATATCGCCAACATAACCAGTCACGTAACCGCCTACTTCTTCGGCAGCCGCAATCGCACCCAGAGCCGGGCCTTCGCCGCATTCGATCCAGAAATCAACGCCGGCATCCGCCTGCGCCAGAGCAGCTTCCTTGGACTTGGCAACATCCACCCAGTCCCCGGCAGCAGTGGCAATCAAGGTCGCATTCGGGTTGACACTCTTGGCGCCAGCCAGGAAAGCCTCACCCATGGCATGGCAGACCGGGATATCGAAGCCGTAAATGGCGCCCAGAACACCGCTTTCGCTCATGTAACCGGCAATCACACCAATTGGATAAGCAGCCTCGTAGAAGGGCTGGTCGTAATCGGCAATGTTCTTGTCCGTGCGGCCAATCCCGCCGCCCCAGGCAAAATTCGTTCCGGGATATTCAGGAGCAACAGCAAAGACAGCATCCTGATAACCGAATGAATGGGCTACGATCATCTTGTATCCCTGTTCGGCATACTCGCGAATGACGCGCTGGGCATCCCCATCGCCAACATTCTCTGAGAATGCAACCTTCACACCCTGCTCGCCCAAGGCCTTCATCCCCAAATAACCTGCTTCATTCCAACTGTTATCGTCCCATGGGCCGGTCAAAACCACTGCCAGAGAGGCTTCCGGTTCAGGTTCAACTGCTGCCGGGGCATCTTCTGCCACCGGGGCTTCAACTGCAGGGGCCGCAGGAGCAGCGGGTTTACAAGCAGAGAGCACTAAAGCAAGAACAAGCAAGCTGGCAAATACGATGTACTTTACGGATTTCATTTTCTTCTCCTGAAAGTTATCTGTTTCTTGACGATTGATGTGCTGTCTTGCCCTGAATGACCCTTCCCTGGAACGCTGTCCAGGATATTTACTGCAGAACGGTTGAAAGCCCTTCCATCCTGGTCCACCGGCAGAGAGTGTCTGCAAAGCAAGCATAGCTCACAAAACAACCTTATTCAGTAATCATACTCTTGTGCCGGTCACCTCCTTTTTCTTTATGGACTATCAACCTTATAGGTTGCTTTGGGCTTTCACAGACTTGTTAGCCGTTGTCTGATATTCAGCTTTGGGCAGATCACATCCCGAAAAAACCCTTTGCAGACCACAGCCTGCAAGTACAACAACAAACCTTGGAAAATGTGTACATCTGTCCTTCTATGGTGCCCCTGTACATATGTGGCGGCCTTGCGGCCGTTTTCCCGGTGGGCATTTGCAAAGGTTGCGAAATGCCCACCGGCGACGAACATAATTAACCCTGCTTGGCTTGCAATGCCTGCCAGACCCGCTCCGGTGTCAGGGGGAGCTCATGTACCCATACTCCAGCCGCGTTATGCACTGCGTTGACCAGTGCCGGTGCCACGCCATCAATGGTCAGTTCCGAGATTGATTTTGCGCCAAATGGCCCAGACGGATCGTTGGTTTCCACAAAGATCACATCCATCACCGGCAGCTCATTGGATTTGAAAATGTGATAGTCACCCAAACGGGCGTTGACCACGCGGCCCAGAGCATCATACACAGTCTCCTCGCTGCGGGCAAAGCCCAAAGCCTGGGCCATACCGCCATTCACCTGTCCTGCGGCCGTGCGGGTGTTGATCACCCGGCCGCAGTCCACTGCCATCAACATTCGATCAACTGTTACCTCGCCAGTTTCCATATCCACGGTGACCTCAACGAATTGGGCAGCGGTCGGCGGCGGGCTCTTGTAGCTCATGTTCGAACCAGTGGCCATGATCTGATGCTGGTCCATCTGGTGCAGGCTGCTGAGAGCAACTTCGGCCAGGGTAACATATTCGCCATTGGGGGCGATCACCTTGCGGTCTTCCAATTTCAGAGAATCTGGCTTGGCCACATCCAGCATTTTGGCAGCATGCACCAGAATCTGCCGACGGACTTCCAGAGCGGCATTCTTGACCGCACCGCCGCTGACGTAGGTGGTGGAAGAGGCGTAAGCGCCCTTATCGAAAGGCGTAAAATCGGTATCCGATGAATAAATGATCAGATCGGCGAGGGGGATGCCAAGGATTTCAGCGGCGATCTGTCCCAGAATGGTGTCCGAGCCGGTACCGATGTCTGTAGCGCCAACGGTCATGTTGAATGACCCATCATCATTCATTTTAAGGGTACAGGCGCCCATATCCATCCCGGCGATACCGCTGCCATGGAAGACAACTGCCATACCGATGCCCTTGCGATAACGGCCGGTTTGGTTCCGAAAAACCTTGCGCTTGACTTCATAATCCATGGCTTTCATGCCAGCGGCGATACAGGCCTCATGCCCGCTGGTTTCCATGACTTGCTCGATGCCCTCACGGCCTTCACCCATCTGGGTAGCGAGCAGCATGGGTTCGCCAACTTTGATCAGGTTCTTGCGTTTGAAGGCCACCACGTCGATACCCAGCTTTTCAGCAACTTCCTCCATCAAGACTTCGAGGGCGAACATGCACTGCATCGAGCCATAGCCGCGAAACGCACCAGCCGGGGTAGTGTTGGTGTAAACCACATCGCAGCGGAAGCGCGAATTGGGGGCGTTGTAGAGGGTCAACCCCTTGAAACCACCTGCCATCGGTACAGTCAGGCCATGCGTTCCAAAGGCACCGGTGTCGGCCAGCACGTATAGATCCAAAGCGACAAGCTCATCGCCTCTGACGCCAGCCGTGTAGTGAATGTTAAAGATATGCCGTGAGCGGCCGCTGGTAAATTCCTGGCGGCGATTATACTCCAGTTTCACCGGTTTACCGGTCTTGATCGTCAACAAGGCACCCAAATCTTCGAACACCATGTCCTGTTTGCCGCCAAAACCACCACCGATGCGGGGTTTGATCACGCGGATCTTTTTGATCGGCAACCCAAGTAGCGGAGCAATGATCCGCCGTACCTGGAACGGCACCTGGGTGGCAGAGATTACCACCAGGCGCTCATCCTCGTCCCAGTAGGACAGGCAAATATGCTGTTCCATCTGGGCGTGGTGCTGTTTTGGCGTGCGAAATTCACCTTCCACAACCAGGTCGGCTTTCTGCAATGCAGCATCAACATCGCCGACCGCTGCTTCCAGGTGATGCACCAGGTTACGTTGCGGATCGGCAATGGCTTCGGTATCCAGTTCATCGTGAATAACTGCCGCCCCAGGCTGCATGGCGTCGCGCGCGTCCAGAATGGCAGGCAGTATCTCGTATTCCACTTCGATCAGACGCAGAGCCTTTTGGGCCAGATCACGCGTCTCGGCAGCCACCACAGCCACCCGGTCACCAACATGGCGCACCTTGTTATCCAGTGAGACCTGGTCATAAGGTGTGACCTGCGGGTAGCTCTGTCCGGCTGAGGTGTATTTCACCCGCGGCAAATCCTTATGTGTGAGCACACAATGCACACCTTCCAATGCCTCGGCTTTGCTGGTATCAATCTTTTTGATATTGGCGTGAGCATGCGGACTGGTCAACACCGCACCATACAACATGCCTGGACGGCTGAAATCATCGGTGAAAGCCGGTTTCCCCTGCACCAGTTTGCGCCCATCCACCTTGCGCTCTGGCTGGCCGACAACATTGATAGCAGGCATGTCAGCAGGCGAGAACATAATGGGGTGCAGAATAGCTTTTTCGCCATTGTGGCGGAGATAATCTTCGGGAATACGGATTTGGGCTACATCCTCCGGCAGCACCTGGCGCAGCAAGTCCACCCCGCCGGGGTCTTCGCCGCGCAGCACCGCCGCCGCCCGCTGTACGCCTTCGACGATCTGCACAAAACCAGTGCAGCGGCACAGCACACCGCTCAAAGCCTCACGAACTTCATCATCCGTGGGGTTGGCGTTCTGGTCCAGCAGGGCCTTGGCCGTCAGGATCTGGGCCGGGGTACAAAAACCACATTGCACACCATCGGTCTCAATAAAGGCATCCTGCAGAGGATGCAATTCGCCGCTTTGGGCCAAGCCTTCGAGCGTGGTGATCTCACGATTCTGCACCATGGAGGCGGTCAACATGCAACTGCGTACAGGGCGGCCATCCAGCAGAACGGTGCACATGCCACAATCGCCTTCCCGGCAGCCACATTTGACGCTGGTCAGAGATAACCCGCGCAGAAAATCCAGCAATTTTTCATTAGCGTCTGCCTGCGCCTGGCAGGTTTCGCCATTCAATTTAAAAGTGATCTTTGCCATGTCTGCCTCTCTACCTGCACGCTTCCAAAACCTGGCGGGTCATAACACCTGCCATTGCCCGGCGATATGCCGCACTGCCGAGATGATCGGAAGGAGGATCAACCTCGGTCATTATAACCGTTACCACAGATTGAATCCTTTCATCGCTCAAAGGTGCACCAACCAGTTTATCCGCTGCCACACTCATCCATTGCTTTTTCTTCCAAACCCCGTTCAACGCCAGGCGGGCGTTTTTAACCAGCCCATCCTCAATCGTGACTGCCGCAGCTGCCAGAACGATCCCCTCCCCGGTTGGTGTCAAGCCTACCCGGGCAGCAGAAAGTTTACGCCCCAGCACAACAACCGGCACCACCAAAGCCATTGGTTCCTGCCGATCTCTGGCCAGAAAATAATCATGCATATCCATGCCCTGCTGGGCACTATCAGTCAAAACCAGCGTATCGCAAACCAGCAAGGCCAACACCAAAGCCGGAAACTGACTGGGGCCAGCCAGGAAGCGAGCCAGAGTCGTCTCACTGCGCTGCTGCCAACTTACTGCCCCACTCAGGGCCTGCTTGACGGCCTCAGGCAGTCCCGGCTGGGCATAAACATCATCCAGCAGCACATCCATGTCCATTCTGAGCGCCTGGCCGCCTTGCCGCAATTCTAATTTTTGGATCATTTTAACTGTCTCCACATGTTTTCCGTCATTTTCTATCATGCCGCTTGATTGACTATACGCAGCCCATCGCATTTTTTTGACTGGGGCTGGTCAGACAACTTATACCAACTTGAAACGCTCCGGTTCAGGGTGTTTGGCAACCATCTTGCGGGCAAGCTCATTGTGATGAGCGATGTGAGACTCTAGATCAAGGGTCTGCATTTCGCCATCCTCAACGATCACCTTGCCATTGATCACCGAGAAGTCCACCCGGTTAACCGAGCACAACAATAATGAGGAAAGCGGATCATGCACTGCACCGCCGGACAAGCTAAGCGTATTCAGGTTTACACCGATGAAATCAGCCGCGTAACCTGGTTCAAGAACGCCGATGTCATTCCGCCCCAGCACCTTGGCCCCGCCGAGGATGGCGATATCCAGCGCATCCTGGACAGTGAAGGCTTCCGCACCGTATTTGACTCTCTGAAGCAGAAGAGCATGGCGGGCTTCTTCAAACATATTCGAAGAGTCATTGCTGGCTGAACCATCCACGGCCAGGCTGACATTCACACCGGCATCCAGCAATTCGCGCACCCGGCAAATACCGGAACCCAGGCGCATGTTGGAAGACGGGCAGTGGGCAACACCAGTGCCGGTTTCAGCCATCATTCGTATCTCGTCATCGTTGACGAAAATGCTGTGCGCCCACCATACATCTGGTCCGACCCAGCCCAAATCTTCCATCAACCGCGCTGGCCGCAAGCCAAAATCGCGCATGGTGAAGGATTCTTCGTCCATGGTTTCTGCCACGTGGGTGTGCAATTGGACTTTGTCAAAGCTGCGTGCCAGGATGGCCGACTCGCGCATCAGGTCGGGCGTGACCGAGAACGGTGAGCAGGGGGCCAGTGTGACCCGCAGCATCGAATACTGGCTGGCATCGTGATATTTCTCAATGATCTGCTGGCTTTCCTTGAGGATCACGTCTTCATCTTTGACCACATGATCCGGCGGCAAACCGCCCTTGCTGCGACCGAGCGACATCGATCCTTGTGTGGGATGGAAACGCATGCCGATCTCTTGCGCAGCCCGCACCTGATCACCAAAGGTGGCATCATGCGGGTAAAGATAAAGATGGTCGCTGCTGGTGGTGCAGCCGGAAAGGATCATCTCGGCCATGGCGGTCTTGGTGCTGACATACACTTCTTCAGCACCCATCTCGCCCCAGATCGGATACAGGCGTACCAGCCAGTCAAACAGTTTATGATTCTCAGCGCCGGGAACGGCTCTGGTTAAGGTCTGGTAAAAATGATGGTGGGTGTTGACCAGACCAGGCAGGACGGCCATCCCCTGAGCATCGATCACCCGATCGGCATCAACGGGCAGTTCCGTCATGGGGCCGACTTTTTCAATCACATTATCGCGTACAAAAATACCGCCATTGCGAATCTGTCTGCGTTCCTGATCCATAGTGATGACCACTTCTGCATTCTTGACCAGCAAGGTACTCATTAATATCCTCCTAAGGTTAATGTAGAAATCTGTAATTCCAGATCACGCAGCAATTGACTTGCCTTCTGCACTGCATCTGCAAAAATCTGCGCACCAATTGCGGCGTTCGCCAGGGCGGGATTACCAATCACCCCGGAAGAATGAAAATCCTCGGCCAGCCAGCCATGTGACAGACCATCTGTGTCCTTCTGCGGAACTTCCACCACGGGCACATCGCCAACCAGCGCCGGGTACAAATACTGCATCAATGCAGTTTCTGCTGAAGCGGCATGCACTTCCCTGCCAACCAGCGATGGGAAATATTCAGCTATCATCGAGCGGAAGAAACCGCCGCCCCACAAATCCAGATTGTAAACAAGCACATCATATTTGGCGCGCAGGTCAAAAGCCGCCGCCTGCAGCAAGGCTGCGTTGCCGCCATGTCCGTTGAAGAATACAAAATGACGGAAACCATGCCGCGCCAGGCTGGCTGTCATGTCATCGACCAATGCCAGCAAGGTGGTTGACTGCAAGGAGACCGTCCCGGCGAAGTGCAAATGCTCCGGACTTTTGCCATAATTCAAAGTAGGCAGAAAAACACCCCGAAAAGCTTCTCCCAATTCTTCGCGGCAAGCAGAGACCAAAGCGTCCAACACCAGGGCGTCTGTGCCCAGGGGCAGGTGCGGACCGTGCTGCTCCAAAGAAGCCACCGGCCAGATTGCCATGCAGCCCTGAGCAGCCCGTTTGGCGGCAATGCCGCTGGAGATTTCCTGAAAGGCGGATGCTTTCTTCGTCATTTTACCCTTCACCTGCTCCCTGTGTTTCAGGAAAAAACATCGCTTTGGCAAACTTGTGGGTAAAGCGAGGGTAAGTCGTCAATTCGATATATGCCACTTTTTGCGCAATTTGCTCAGCCATCAACCGCATTTTTTTAGAGATCAACATTTCTTTTGCGCCCATTCCAGCCGCATTCCCTACCTGCACAAAACGCTCGCTCGGCAGATCGGGAAACATGCCAATGTTGATCCCACTTTCCACATCGATATACGTGCCAAAAGCTCCAGCCAGAATGAACATATCGATCTCTTTTTCATCAACACCGGCCATTTCCATCAAAACATCAATGCCAGTGCGGATGGCACCCTTCGCAAGCTGGATCTCATTCACGTCATTACGCGTTACCACGATCTGGCGGTGATGCCCGCTGACAGATTCATCAGCCAGCAAAACCTCGCCTTTGCGTTTATCGTTTCGCACCAGGGCATGTCCCTGGGTAAAAGCACCGCTGGTTTTTAACATTCCGGCCGAAAACATTTCCGAGATGGCATCCAGAATGCCCGAACCGCAAATGCCCACCGGCGGCTGATCCTCAATGGTATTGATGCGCACCTTGCCATCCAGAATCTTGACCCGTTCAATCGCACCAGGGGCTGCACGCATCCCGGCGCTGATGTGTGCGCCCTCAAATGCCGGGCCGGAAGCGCAGGAACAGCTCCAAACCTGACCTTGATGAGTGATGCTGATCTCGGTGTTGGTGCCGATGTCGCAGGCGATCACAGTACGTTTCTCGTCCAAAAGGCGGCTGGCAAGCAACACGGAAACATGATCCGCCCCTACATAACCGGCGATATTGGGCGGCAAGTAAACCATTGCGCCTGGCGCCATCTTCAAACCCAATTCAACCGCCGAGACCTGAATGGCCTGGCTGACCGCCGAAATGAAGGGAGACATGCCCAACTGCAAAACCGGCAGTCCCAGGAAAAGGTGATGAATGGCGGTGTTTCCCACCACCACTGCATCCACAATTTGTTCCCGGCTCACGCCGCCCTCTTCACACAGTCGGGCTGTCATCACGTTCAGCGTATCGATTAACGTCTGCTGCATGGCTGTCTTGTGATCCGGGCTTTCATTGACATAAGCAATCCGGCTGACCACATCTTCGCCATAAGCCACCTGCGGATTCATTGCGCCGGTCATGGCCACAGTCTGTCCGTCTTCCAAATTGACCAGATAAGCAGCCACTTTTGTTGTGCCAATATCCACTGCCAGGCCATACAACGTTTGGCCGTAAGGCAGCACGGCCACGATCTCATCCTCGGCCAACACCAGCCTGAAACGCCAGTTCATCTGGCGCAGCCGGTCAGAAAGGTCTGCCAATACCGGCAGTCCAGCCCGCAAATTAACCCGGCCAGCCTGGCGGCAGGCATCCTGTAATCGCACCATATCTGAACGCAAATCGCCCAGGCTGGGCGCTTCCATCTCCAGATCCAGACCTGTTACTACCGGTGCAGTCGCTATGCGGGTCTCCCTGCCTTCCACCTGCAAACGCTGGGTGGTGGTCAATGATTCAGATGGCAAATGCAGCTTGACGTCTGAAAGCGGCCTGGTCTCACAAGCCAGGCGGTATCCTTGATCCAGCTCCTGCTGGCTGAAAATTTTTCTCTCGGCGGCGTTGGGCCGAGTTACTTCGCCGCTGATGACCCGCACCCGGCATTTGCCGCACACGCCCGCCCCACCGCAAACTGCGGTGAGATGGACTCCGGCCAGTTGGGCCGCGTGCAGCAGGGACTCTTCCCCGCTGATCTCCGCGCGGCTGCCGATTGGCTCCAGATCAATTGTGAAGTGCGGCAAATTCGCCATATCTTCCTCGATACTGACAATGATCCTGCACAGCGCAAAACTCGCAGGGTGAAACTGGTTTATCCGTCAACATACTTCCCAGGCCAAAAATGGCCGAAATCGTCTTGCGCGGCGTCATGCGGCCAGTATCTGCCACATGCACCCCGATCAGCCCGGCATCAATCAGGTCAAAGATTTGCAACTGTCCTTCTGCCAGTTCCCAGCCCAACATACCCGGACTGAAACACATGCTAACCTTTTTGCCATCCACCTGTGCCAGGCTTTTAAAATGGGCCTGCACCTGCCGCCCCAACTCATCCACAGCTGCCGTTCCCAGGGCATCCAGCGCCAGAGCATAAGGCAAACGCCCCTTCATCGCCAACGTCAGGCGCTCATCCAAAGTCTCGCCCACAGTGTAAATGGCAATCACGATCTCCTCAGCCGCAGCCAGATTCTCGGCCAGCACCTGCCCTTGCAATGTACTGCCGCCTTCCAACTCCAGCCGATTATGCCAGAAACCTTTCACCGGGATGCGCCGGTAGAGCAGCACCGGCGCCAGATGTCCTGCTTCCTGCTGCACGACATCTTCGGCTATGCGCACAACCTGCGGCCGGCGCTGGCGCATGACGGCGGGATCTGCCCCCTGGCTCCAGATAACCTGGTCCACGCTCAGCGGGAGATCCCAACCATTAACAATAATATGCTGCTTGTCAACCGTCATGCTTCAACCTTGTAATCAATCATCACCATTAACCCATTAATACCAGTGAACCTCAGGCTTGTTCCAATGCTGCCAGAATGGCCTGCTCGTCCTCTTTCAAC
The DNA here is from genome assembly GCA_020060485.1 of Anaerolineales bacterium. The sequence continues at coordinate 1,764 of JAGVAB010000174.1, read as the reverse complement.
GCATCCGGATATTCGGGGCGGGCATCGAGAGGCAACCCGCGGCCGGCATTCATCATCGCCTGAATATTATCCAGCGGAGTATCTGGAGGTAGATCGCAGCCAGTCGCAAGGATGAAATTCTTGAAAGGTGACATCTTGTGCATCAAATCAACAGTGAAATCGTAAACATCTTTGGGGGTCTGCTCCAGAACCACATGCACCGGCGGCACATTGCCGATAATGACCACTTTGTCGGATACCTTCTCGGCAGCCGCTACCAGGTCAGTGCCCCTATCCAGGCTCAAACCCTGCGCGCCCGAAAGAGCCATGTTCTCCACCAGGTGCGTTGTGTTGCCGCAAATGTGCAGCACGGAATAGGTTGTAAAACCTTCATAAATGCGCTGCAAATATGGCTTTGAGAATTCATCAAAGGACGCCGGAGAAACACCCATTGCGCTTGGCTCCAGCACGCAGATCATCTCCGCCCCGGCTTCGGTTAACATGGCCGCATGGTCTTTGATCACACCCACAGTAAAGTCCAGCACTTTGTGCAGAAAATCCACATTCTTGATGGTGGCTTTGGCCGCCTTGCTGGCGCCCAGCAAATGGGATGCCAGAGTGAAGGGGCCAATCACATAAGCCGCTGGCATGACATTGAAATATTTGATCATCAGGCCCAGCGTTTTCAGGTAAGCGTTGATACGCGCATCCTGGCGAATGTTGATCTTGTATAAAGACTCCAAACCTGCTTCATCAACCACCATATGATCGAGCACACTGGGGGCGGCAAACTCATCATAGCGCACCGGCCCGCCCAGAGCATTAATCTCCAGGGAAAGATCCATCATCATGAATAGCGCATCCGGTTTGTAGCGTTTGACCAGATTCATCAGTGAGCGAAAATGCAAACCATAATTAAACATGTTCTGGCGCACTGTGCTGTTGGTGGTTTGCGCGCCGGGGAAGCCCAGCAACGGAACCACAGGTAAATGGTCCATTCCCTGTACCAGGTCGATCAAAGCGTTCTGTGACATTTCTTTATCCTCCAGTCAATAATTATGCGAATCCGAGGTTTAAAGGACCAGTCATTCGCGGGTGTATGGGATGCCCAATGACAAAGGCGCTCCCTGCCGATTGCGGCTCACTACCAGGGCCACAATGGTCAAAACATAAGGTAAAGCCAGCAGCAGTTGGTACGGGAACTGAATTCCGACTCCCTGCACCTGAAGCTGAAAAGAGTCAAGCAAACCGAAGAACAAGGCTGCCGCCAGAATGCGGAAAGGCTTCCAGCCGCCAAAGATCACAATCGCAATGGCGATCCAGCCGCGGCCAGCGGCAATATCGGGCACGAACAAACCGGCTGATGCAAGGGTCAAAAAAGCCCCGCCCAAACCAGCCATCATCCCGCCAAAGATAACTGCCAGATACTGGTAAAGATGAATATTGATGCCGCGCATATCCACTGCGCGCGGGTTCTCTCCCAGACAGCGCAGTTCAAGCCCGAACTTGGTGCGATACAGGAAGAAATAGATCACCGGCACCATTACCAAAGCCATATAGGTCAATATGTGCTGGGTGAACAAGGTTTCGCCCAGCACCGGAATACGGGACAACACAGGGATTGGCACTGGCCGGAAAGTTCGTACTGTGGGCAAATTCTCGCTGACAAATTGTTTGAAAGCCACCCGGTAGCCATAAAAAGCAAGACCGTTGGCAAAAATGTTCAAAGCCAGGCCAGTCACGGTTTGATCCACTTTCAAGGATGAAGACATGAAAGCCATCAAT
>JAGVAB010000098.1 GCA_020060485.1 Anaerolineales bacterium | reverse complement strand
TGCATGCTGGAATTTCTGAAACTCGAACACACACACCCGCAACAATCAAGAGAAATTCAGGATATCTTTTTTGCCGCCTATACCATTGAAGCCGGGCTGATCGGCATTTCCGAATTTCCTCCGCTTCAGCGTTCGGCCCGCCAAATTTGCGAAGCCTCATCCACGTTCTATGGCTGCCTGCAAACCGGACAACTTGTAGCAGCGGCAGAGATCGAGATGACTGGAACAAAGATGGCCAATATCGCCGGATTTGCGGTCCACCCCCATTTTTTCAGACGGGGGATTGGCTCGCGCCTGCTGCACCACGTTCTGCATACTCTGGAGGACGCCCGGGTGACCGTTTCCACTGCATCCCGCAATATGCCGGCGATTGCCCTGTATGAAAAACATGGTTTCACCATCTCCAGACATTGGACAACGCATTGCGGCATCCAGATGGTTACCTTATCGAGAAATTTGGAAGAATGCACGGTTGGGCAACAAGAAGTCTGAAAGCGCAGCCAGCAGCATCCTAACAGTTGCTGCATCCTGGTAAACCAGCCAGAATCCAGCCGCCAGCCATGGATATTTGAAGCAGTTCACTGCCCCAAATCACGTGAAGTTCGCGATGATGAAAGATCTACTGGCACGCAACAAGAGAAATATCATGGCTTTATATGATCTCATGTTCAATAAAAAAGGGTGAGATGAATAAAAAACGATTGATCCTTATCCTTGGTTTCATTCTCCTCATCCTCGCTCTTGTCTTCACCTTCCTGCACTTGCACCGCCAGGCACAGTGGCTCACCTTTGCCAAATGTGAAGAAAAGGGCGGCGCAGCATGGCCGGTTGATCTCTACCATCCAGACATATGCCCCACCTGTGCGTCATACCGGGAATGTGAAGGCAGATACACTGACTACCAGGAAGAGTGCCTCATGTGCTACGCTCCCTGCCTGGAATGCCGGGAGCAGTATTCTGTGCTCGAGTCTTGCCCGCAATGTTCAGGTTCCTGTCGAGAATGTGAGAACAAATACTTGCATGATTTCAAGGATGAAGAGGAACGTTACCGGCTCTGCCCGGACTGCAAAGTCTGTGAAGACTGCCGGAAAGAGATCGAAACCGGAATGATGAATTGCCCGCCCTGCATTGCCTGCAAGGCCTGCAAGGAAGAAAACAAGAAATACGATGACATTCGCAACGTATGTCCGGATATCATCCCTTGCTCTGCCTGCATCGAAGAAACGGGCAGGTACCCTGACAAATGCCCGGAGGGCAAAACCAGGCTCGGCAACATCTCTGATGCCGCCATTTGGTTCTTGTGCTGCAAATGACAACCGTCTGGCAGCCGTTGCCTTCCGTGCGTTCCATCCGGGATGCGGAAATCCGAAACAAGAATGATCATTCACTGCCCTGCAAACGGGAGCCAATGGTTTTATCAGCAGAGATCACCCCGCAGAAAACCTCCTGCAGACCATGCATGCCTTGCTGAACAGTTATTCGCCGGCCCGAAAATAAGCTGCAACTCCTGAAGACCTTTTTACGTATACCATCATAGAAAAGATCACAGTGCTTGCTGTGTGATATTGGATCCGTATTTACAGGAGGTGTAACATGTTTGGTTTGATCAAATTCATCTTTGAGCTGATCGGCGGGATCATTGGTCTGGTGTTTGGTCTGATTGGCGGCATCATTGGACTGGTCGTCGGCATTCTGGGCGCCGTGTTCGGTTTGCTGGTGGCTGGATTGGTGCTGGGCGGCGTGATCTGGCTGCTGGTGCTGATCTTTTAGGCCAGACCCAATTCGAAATGGACCTCTCTCCACTCCGCTTGCGGGGTTAAGAAACCGGTTCGGTCAATTGACAACCGCCACGCTGCGCGTGGCGGTTGTGTTTGATTGTCTCGGCAGAAAGGCCCGCCGCTCTACTTGGTCAAAGCCTGCACCGCCGCATCCAGCACGGGGTCGGCACTGCCCAGAACGCTCTCGGCGGTCACCGGCACCACAATGGAAGGCACCACACCCACACCCTCGATCAACAGCTTGCCATCCGGGGTCAACGGCCGGCCAGTGGGGAATTGCATATTGATGTCATAAGGCATCTTGTACTGTCCGCGGCCCACCTCACCGGCGGCGCCATTGGAGGGGAAATGCCCCACAACAATCGCCCGCCCATTCTGGGTCATGGCATTCGAAAACCATTCGCAGGCGCTGACGCAATTGGGGCCAACCAAAACAGCCACCTTGCCTTCATAGAACAATGGAGCAGGCCGGAGCTTGGTCGGGTGGTCATTGGGCTCAAACTGCCCGGTCAATTCGTTGTAATAACGGGTCTCGGCAACCGTGATCTCCCGGTCAAAGAAATAGCTGGCAAAGTCCATTGCCAGGCCGCCGCTGCCCCCGCCATTGTTGCGCAGGTCCAGGATTACGCCGGGAATCTCGTTGTCCAACAATGCCTGAATATGCCGCTCCCACAAGCGGGCCATCAGGTTATAGTCATCCGAAAAAGTAGAGATGCGGATATACCCCAGACCGGAGGCAAGGACAGAAGCCTCCACGGGCAGTTCCATGAGATCAACACTGGTGTAACCCAGGGCCTCGAAGAGCGAGTCATATTCCAGATCGGAACGCAGCTTCACTTCGCGGGCAGCCGCGCCCGGATCCTTCACGCTCAGGGTCGCCGTCTGCCCAACCGGTACGCGGGTCAGGAAGATCAACTGTCCCTGCCGGCGGCTGTGCTCGGTGGAATAAGGCGCCAGATAAGGCTGCACGGCATCCAGGGCTGTCTGCACCGGCTGTCCGTTCCAGGTGAGGATCTCGGCACCCACTTGAATGCCTGCATTGGCAGCAGGTGTCCCCGGCAGCACATGGCTGACCAGCACCCTGCCATCGCTCAATTCAGCCAGCACCATGCCAAAACTGCCGCCCTGTTCTTCATAAAAGACCTGGGGGTTAAATGTCAACCCAACATGTGAATCCGGAATGGCATGGGTAAAGTCGCGCAGGGCGCGGTAAAGATCGTACTCATTTCTGGCAGCAGCCACCTGCGGCGCAAAGGCAGCATATAATGCATCCCAATCCACACCCTTCTCAACGGTGAAGGGATATTCCACCCTGACCTTGTTGAACATGGCATCAAAAGCCTCGGCGGCGCTCATGGCTGAATAGTCATTGACCGCCCCGGCGCCCTCGATCAGGGTGAATTGGGGATTAGATTCCTTGTAAACCCGGAACGGCTCCTCATTAAGGTCCACGATGCTATACCCAACCGGCACAGGCTGGATGGGATCATCGGCGGTGAAAAGCAACTGGTCTGCGCCAAACCCGGATGGGAAGCTCTGCTGATCATCCGGCGCCCAGATGATCAGGTGTCCGCCATCAATCTCGTAATCCCGATTGGAGTCGGTGGTGGTGGAAGCATAGGCTGTCGACCAGCCCGTGCCATCCCGTTCCTCCAGGAAAGGCCCGCCCCAGGTGTTGGACCAGTACGCCACGGCAAAGATCATCACCCCGCGGTCTTCCACGCCGTTCTGGTCCACATCATTCAGCTTGCCCTGGGGCACAGCCGGCAGCGGCAGGGAATAATCCAGCAGTCCATCACTGACCAGTTGCACCGGCCCAATGGCCTGACCGCTGATCTCAAAGGGGTGATTAAGATCCCGCAAAACAAAACCGGTCTGGTCTTCCAGCAGGACAAAGGGCTCAGCAATGCCATCCATAAAGAAGGGCGAGGTAAAAGGAATCGTACCGGTAACGAGCACCGGCTCATTCGTGCCTGTGTCGCCCACAATCGAGGGCGCCGCGATCAGGGGCGTGGCGCTGGGCGCAGGCGGAGGCGGTGCGGTTTCTTCCCCCTGACTCAGGACGGAATTCATCACACTGCAAGACAGGCTGAAGATCAGCAGGATGCTCAGGACGAGGACGATTTTTCTTGGCTTCATCGTTTGAACCTTTCTCAACAGATGATTTTTCAACAGGTTGCAATTTTTACCAGTATACCCTTTTTTGTCAAATATGGATTTGGCCGGGATCCCATCCTGTTTTTCAGCGGCTGCGCGCCATGCCCAACGGCTTGAAATTCCTGCCCGCTTCTGCCATAATCATGAAAGGAATGTTCATTTAACGTGCGTCAGGGTTCGTGATAACACTTTGATTTATTGTCGTTGCGAGACCCCTTTGGGGGTCGAAGCAATCTGCTTTGCTTGCGGCGGTGGACGCCAAAAGGCGGCTACGCCTCGTCTGCAGCGACATTCCAGTGGCAATTTCATTGATCCTGATTTCACGTTATTTACCCTGCCAAGGAAAAACATATGACACACAAAAGACTGACTCTCAAACCGGGCTTGAAACTCTTGCTTCTTCTCATGGCGCTCAGCCTGAGCAGCTGCGGCCTCCTGCCAGACAGGCTGACCGGTGAGCAGGCAGAGCCGACATCTGCCGCCCTGGCCCTCGGCTCTGCCCGCCTGAACGAGATCACTGGCGATGTGCTGGTGCGCCGCCCTGGGGAAACCCAATTCACCAAAGCAGAAAGCGCCGCCACCCTGCCGGTCAAGAGCCAGATCAAAACCCTCGAAAACAGCCACGCTGTGCTGGAACTGCCATCCGGCAGCCTGGTGCGCCTGTGGCCAAAAACGGAACTCACCCTGCACATTCTGCAAGACGGCAGCGCCGGGCCCTTCACCCGCCTCTGGCTGGATGTGGGCAGCGTATTTATCAAGCTCAACAACGGCACACTGGAAGTCGAGTCGCCCCTGGGACTAGCGGCAGTGCGCGGTTCGCTCATGCGGGCAAGTTACACCCCCAATGTCCAGTGGATGATCGCCAACTGTCTGGAAGGCTTTTGCAGTTTGCAGAACAGTCTGGGCCGGGTGGAAATGCTGGCCGGTGAAGCCAGCGACATCCTCGGCCCCGGCCTGGCGCCGCGGGCGCGGCGCATGGATGGCGCCGAAGTGCAGGGCTGGTTGTGGGCATTCCCCGAAGCGACCCTGGCCATCCCCGGCTTGACGGCCACTGTGGCTGCCCTGCCGAGCTTCACCCCCATCCCCTCGGACACGCCGCCCCACACGGC